>CAYOGX010000206.1:0-7138 GCA_964403235.1 uncultured Planctomycetales bacterium
CCGGGGCACCCGGGATCCGTGCTGAGTCCGAACCCCATTCTCCCCACATGCTTCCACCATGATATCCGTGGGTGCCGTCAAAATCAAGAGATTTCTTCTCCACCGCGGACGCCCATTCCTTCAACCAACCAGTTGATCGCCAAGGCCCTTCGTACGTCGCGGGGCGTGTGTGTCGTTAGCCCTTGGGCGCGTGGTGGTTCCGGTAGGGTGCCACCGTGACATCGTTCGGACGTGGGTTGGGAACTAACCCGTCAATCGGTCGGCCCGGTGGTCATGACGACCGGTTGGTCGAACAGGGCTGCGCCGTACCGAACGTAGCTGAGCAGGCAGGCGAGCCGCGTCCGATCGTCGGCGAAGACCTGTTGATCCTCGTTGACGTGGAAGGCCGTCGTCGGCAGGCCGGCTGCGGCGTAGGCGCCCGCCAGCGATTCGGTCTCGACACTGGACCGAGCCACCACCCGGTTGGCATGGCGTAGGCGGCGGAACTCGGCGTAGCCCAGGGCGAGCGCTCCGGCGGGCCCCTCGACGCCGATCCGTTCGACGTACAGCCGATCGCCACGAATTCGACCGCTCAGGACCAATCGGCGATCGAACGCCCGCCCGATCTGCGGACGGATGGCGGCCACCAGCGTGACGGCCGGCGACGGGACGTTTCGGTCGAGCCATCGTGCCAGCTCGCCCCACGCCAGCACGAGGTCGGCGGCGGGTCCGGCCGTCTCCGTCAGCTCGTCCGCGATGGCGCCACCGCGGCGTGGCCGATCGCCGGGCAAGTCGTCGACCTCGATCGCGCCGGGATGGGCCAGCCAGTTGCCCTCTTCGTCCGGGTGCAGCCAGACGGCACCGGCGGTCTGTTGCTCGAGCTCGACGAGCTGGTCGAGGCGGTCGCGGAGTCGTTCGGGTTCAGCCACCATCAGCAGGGGAATCCACTGGCGATTGGGGAACAGATCCGCGTCGCGCGCGACCTGGTCCCAATACGCCCACAACTGCAACAGCTCGAACAGCTCGTCCAGCCGAAGTGGCTCGATCGGCGGTGCATCCGCGACGGTCAGCTCGCCGAGCGCCAGGGCCTCGAGGGCGTCGCGGATAGCGGCCGTGCGGAACACCCCGTTCGGGTGCCCGTCGACCACGTGGTAGTAGTAGCGGTAGACGTTGAAGGCCCGCCGCCACAACATCAGGTCTGCCTGGACGTCGACGGGTGTGACGGGCAGGGGTGCGGATTTCGATGTCTTCTCATCGGTGTCGTCCCGCGGGGGGATCGGCGCGGTCCGTAAGACGCGGTCGACCTGGTCGAACTGCCCCAGGGCGGCCAGTGCGTAGGCCAGGCGCTTGCGGGTCTCCAGCGCGGTCGGGTCGGCTTCGATGATGCGCCGGAACCGGTCGGCCGCCTGCTCGTATCGTCCGGCCGCGAAATCGGCGCGGGCCTGTTCGAGCAGGGCAGCCGGCACGTTAGGACCGGCTGGTGCGTCCGACCGACCGCAGCCGGCAAGAAGCACCGACAACCCCACCGGCACCGTCAGGAGCCGCAAGCCGGTCCATTGATCGCTGGCCACTGCCATTGTTTCATCGCATCCAGCTCGTCGTCGCGGGTCAGATCGAACCGCAGGGGCGTGACGGCCACGTACCCTTCGCTGATCGCTCGCAGGTCGGTATCCGGCTCGCCGTCGTCGGGCCAGTCGCCCGTCAGCCAGAAGTAGGTCCGCCCGCGTGGATCGTCGGCCTTGACGAACTTCTCGTACATCACCCGGGTCGACTGCCGCACCACGCGAACGCCCCGAGGCGGTCCGTCATCGAGGGCGGGGACGTTCACGTTGATCAACCGCCCGGGTGCCAGGCCGGTCTCGATCAGGCCGGAGATGACCCGTCGGGCGATGTCGGCGGCCCAGGGGAAATCCGGCTCGGATCGGTAGTCGAGCGAGACGGCCACCGCGGGCAGCCGATAGAACGCCGCCTCCACCGCTGCCGCCACCGTCCCGGAATACAGCACGTTGACGCCGAGGTTGGCCCCCGCGTTGATGCCGCTGACGACGAGGTCGGGCGGCGTGTCGAGGAGCTCGCGGACGGCCAGCTTGATGCAGTCGGCCGGCCGGCCCTGAACGCCGTAGCCTTCGAGCGTTTCGTTGATGTGGACCCGGTAGGCGATAACGGCCTCGCCCACGGTAATGGCGTGCCCCGTCGCCGACTGGCACGATTCCGGCGCGACGATCGTCACCTCGCCGAGCCGGCACAGCTCCCGCCCCATGGCCGACAGACCCGGCGCATGTATCCCGTCGTCATTGGTCAACAGAATCCGCACGAGGCGATTCTATCGAGGGGGGTCCTACGCGGTCAATCGACCCGACGCGGCCGGCACGTCCCGCTTGGCGCCGTCGTGGGCGCCGGGGGCCAGAAATCGGGATCCCGGGGGCAGAGCGCGGGCCGGTGCCCGGGAGATCATCGCTTACGGTTTGCGCGCCGGGAGCTTGTACGTCGTCACGGCCTGGGTCCGCCATGCCCCACCGTCGAAGCGGGTCACCGACGAACTGGAGGCGTAGAAGTCCAGGGCGCGGATCGGCACGCTCAGCCGGTCGAGCAGGGAGAATGCGGCCTTGACCGTCTCGGTCTCGGGACGGTCGGGCAAGTACTGCTCGATGAGTCCGATCAGACCGAACCACCGGCTCAATCGCGGACCGAGCCGGTCCAGCTCGACGAACGACGCGGCCGACACCGAGCCGTCGGGTACGATCCCCTCGGCCTTGAGGCGCGGATTGGTTCGCATGGACGGGGATTCACCGCCTGCGGTGGCCAGGCACCGTTCGGCTGCGGCCGAGCTGGTCGCCAGGACCACCCATCCGTCGGCCACGCCGAGAACGGGCGACGCCGGGCCGGCGCCGTGCAGGAGCAACTGATGGAAGCGCTCGCCCTGAAAGGCGGCCGGCCGGGTGGTGATGGGCTGTTCCCACCGGGCGGACAGGGCCCGCAGTCGGGCGACGAGCTCGGCAATCTTCGCGCGGGCCCGGCTCGCATCCTGCACACCAAGCATCAACACCAGATCCGGGTCCTTGGCCGACGCGGATGCACTGGGAAGGCTGATCAGCATTGCACGCCCGTCCAACCATTCAAGCAGGTCACGCTTGAACGACAGGCCGATCTGCTGTTGCGCGGTCGTCCACTCGGTCATGAACCGATCGGGATCGTCGGCCTGGGCCCGCAGGGCGTTCAGGACGGCATCGTAGAGGGCCGCCGGATTCGCGCCCCCCCACAGCCAGTAGGCGTCGGCACGAGCGGGGATGAACCGGTCGAATGACTCGAACCCCCGTTGCTTGCAGACGGCTGGGTAGAGCGCCTTCTGTTCGCAGTTGGCCGCCAGCGCGGTAATCGATTGATGGTGCTGCCGCGATTCATTGGTCCAACCCACGCTTGCATGGGTGTCGTAGATGTCGAGCAACCGGATCAGTCCCCGAGCTGCGCGTGCCAGGCCGGTTGGCCTGGACGTCGGCCCCGGGCTGCCTGCCGAACCGGCTTCGGTCCTGAGCATCTGTTGGACCGCCAGCCTGACGTCGAGCAAGGCCAGATCGTCTTCCGGCGCGGGCAGCGGGGTCATGATCGTCTTGAACCGACTCGAGTCCACCAGCCGTCGTTTGGCCGACTTGCCCGTCACCAGCCCCAGCACGTCGTCCATCAGCTCCGGTGGACGCGGGCCGTAGCACAAGGCGATCAGGTCTCCACGCCGGGCCATCTGAAGACACTGCGCCTCTCGCGCCGATGCCAGGATGATCGTCTCGGTGTCGTGCACGTCGAGGGGGATGACCTGGGAGTCTTCGCCCAGCTCGGCCAGGGCCTCGAACAGTTCCCGCATTACCTTGGCGTTGTGCTCGACGGTCTTGGGATCGTCGCGGCACAGCAGGATCACCTCGGGCGCCAGGCCGTTCATCCGGCCCAGAACGACGACCTCCTCGCGGGTCAGGCTGTCGAAGTCGATCGCGTCGAACCGGTCCACCGCGCGCCGCCACGTCCGTTCGAACCGTTTGCGACCTTCGCCCGACTGGGCGGGCAGGAGCAGCCGCAGGAGTTCCTTGTCGGGCTCCGCCGTGCGAACTTGCTTCCAGAACCGCTTGTAGTGCGGGCGGAGGGCGTCTCGCTCGGGATTCCGCACCCAGTGGAGATACAGACACACGTCAGCAGGCACGGCCCGGCTGAGACCGAATGCCTGGGGCAGCTGCGACCTGGCCGAAGGCCTTTCTGCCTTCTTGGGCTGTCCACGGAATTCCCATATCGACCCCGCGCCCTGGCAACCGAGCAAGCCAAGGCCCGCCGCCCCCATCGCGCAGATCGCACCGACTGGCTTGAGACGTTTGTGTCGCATGGCCATCGCCTCCGTGCCTCAAGAGCTGCGTTGTCCCCCGCGTCCGCGCCGCCCCGGTTGGGACGGTTAGAACGTCCGATCGATCATGAAATGCGCCCAGGCCAGCAGCAGGTCCTTGGGGCCGGACGGCTCGAGCCCATCCAGACACGGAATCGCCCGGGCGATGTAGTCCTTCGCCAGGCCATCCGTATACGCCACGCCCCCCAGGTCCCGCAACAGGCCCGTCGCCTCGGCCACCTGGCCGTCGTCGGCGGTGCGGTTGCCCAAGACGTCCTTCAGAAACGCCCGTTGAGATTCGTCGGCCTGTTTGAACGCGTGGTAGGTGATCGTCGTGCGCTTGCCCTCGCGGACGTCCGATCCCACGGGCTTGCCCAACGCGTTCTCGTCGCCCACCAGCCCTAGGATGTCGTCTTGGAGCTGAAACGCCGTGCCGCAGTGGCTGGCGAACCGCCCGATCGATTGCACTACCGGGTGCTCGGCGTCGGGCGTGCCCAGACCGATCATCGCACCCGCCATCGCGGCGAACTCGTACAGGATGCCCGTCTTGAGCCACAGCATCTCGACGATGGCGTCCTCGTTCACCTTGTCGATGGCCGTGCCGGCGAACTGGACGTCCAGCAGCTCGCCGCGGATGAGCTCGTTGATCACGTGCGATTCCAATCGCTCAATCAGCGACAGGACCACCTCGGCGGGCACGCCCTTGGCTGCCAGCTCGGCGAACAAACACACCGACCAGCCCTGCTGGACGTCGCCGGCGAGGATTGCCAGACTGTTTCCGTACTCGGCCGTGCGATCGGGGTCCAGGTCGAGCTCGGCCCGCGCCATCTGGCGTCCCTGTTCGTGAACGGTCGGGCCGCCGCGACGCTTCTCGTCGTGGTCGATCACGTCGTCGTGCACCAGCGTCCAGGTGTGGAACAGCTCGATGCCCGCCGCCGCCGGCAGGGCCGTCTGCTCGTTGCCGCCCACCGCCCCGCACGAGAACAGCAGGACCGCCGGACGAAGCCGCTTGCCTGGCCGTTCCAAATACGCATAGACCGCGCGCTGAAGATGCTCCGGCCGGAACCGCCCGCGGAAGCGCGGATCCGAAAAGTACGCCACCACCCACTGTTCGCGACGTCGCAACTCGGCGAGAAAATCGACGGACATACTGCGCCCCGGTTAGCCAACGGCGTGATCGGGTCCCGGTAGCCCCGATGCACCCCGGGCCGCCTCGTGAGCATGCTACCTGTCCAAACGCAGCCACACAAGCAACCAACCGGTACCGCCGTCCACCGGGTGGGGCACCCATCCCAGCGGTTTCCCTGTTGCCGCGCTTCGCCGTTTGCTACTGATCCGCTAGGTTAGCCCATACTCCTTGAGCTTGCGGTACAACGTCCGCGCCCCGATGCCGAGCACCTTGGCCGCCCGTTCGCGATTCCCTTGGGTCAGCTTGAGCGTCTCGGCGATGGCGACCCGCTCGATCTCCTCGAGGGTTCGGCCGGCAACGCCCGGATGGCCCACGGGCACCAGGTCGGTGCTGCCGCGGATGGGGTCGGGGATGTCGCTCACGTCGAGCATGGGTGATTCGGCCAGGACCACCATCGCGCTGATGGTGTTCTGCAACTGGCGGACGTTGCCCTCCCAATGGTAGTTGGTGAGCCGGCGGACGGCCTCAGGGTCGATGCCCGCGACGTCCTTGCCGTGCTCGATGTTGGCTTGCTTGATGAAGTGGTCGATCAACAGAGGGATGTCCTCGCGTCGGCTGCGGAGTGGCGGCACGCGGAGCGTCACCTGGTTCAGCCGGTAGTACAGGTCTTCGCGGAACGTCCCGTCGTTGACCTTTTGCCGCAGGTCCTGGTTGGTGGCCGCCACCAGCCGCACGTCCACGCGGATCGGTTTGTTTGAGCCCACCCGGACGATCTCGCCGTTCTCGATCGCCCGCAGGACCTTCGCCTGCATCGATTGCGGCATGTCGCCCACCTCGTCGAGGAACAGCGTCCCGCCGTCCGCCTCCTCGAATACGCCACGGCGCTCGCTGTCCGCGCCGGTGTAGGCGCCCTTGACGTGCCCGAACAGCTCGCTCTCGAGCACCCCCTCGGCGTAGGCGGCGCAGTTGCTGATCAGCAGCGGCTTGTTCTTGCGCGGCGAGTTGCGATGGATCGCGTGGGCGATCAGGTCCTTGCCCGTCCCGCTATCGCCGACGATCAGGACGGTGATCTTGCTGTCCGCCACCTGCCGGACGATCTTGAGGATGCGGGCCATGGCGTTGCTGGCACCGATGATGCCCTCGAAGCTGAACTGCTTGTCCAACTGCCCCCGCAGGACGCGGTTCTGGCGGCTGGACAGCGCCTGCCGGGCGGCCCGGTTCACCGTGTCCCGTACGTCGTCCAGGTCCAACGGCTTGGTCAGGTAGTCGTACGCGCCTTCCTCCTTGAGCGCCCGGCGGGCCAACTGCTCATCCCCGTGCGCGGTGATGACGACGACCTCGGCATCGGGGGTCAGCTCTCGCGCGCGATGCAGGACGTCCATGCCGTCCATGTCGCCGCCGAGCTTGTAGTCGGTCACGACGACGTCGGGCGGCCGGCGCCGCATCGAGGTGACCGCCTCGCCGCCGGATTCCACCACGAGGCAGGCGTGCCCCGCGCGCTTCAGCCCCTCGGCGATTGCGTCCCCATGCGCCCGCTCGTCCTCGACGATCAATACGAAAGCCGTTTCGGTGTCGCTCATAGCAGCCACCCTCGATCACCTGCCCGGGTTGCCAAACCCTGCGCCTACACGGGTATCGGCCAATTTGGCAGGCGCGACCCACAAGAAGGC
>CAYOGX010000207.1:0-5202 GCA_964403235.1 uncultured Planctomycetales bacterium
TCGTGTCCCCCACCTCTGAAGAGGTGGGCCACCCAACCTTCTCATCTGTTCAAACGTGTCTGCAAGCAGCTTAGAGACGCCACACGACAGAGCCTGATTTTCATCCCCGCAGGCGGTCCAGCCGAGATTGCCCGACCCTGGGCCAATTGCGCATGCTTCATCTCGCCTTGATTCCCTTTTATTGTCTCGTCATGCGTGCGGGCGCAACGATGGTGGCGGGCCGGTCCTCAGCCTAGTCGGTGGGGCTGATGCCGAGAGGGGGCACGTGAACGGCGCCCTTTGGGGACAGCAGCCCAAAGACGCGCGACGCTCATCCTCGCTACGTGCCCACGCAAGCGTGGGCGTGGCTCCCGCGGACCCGCGCACCGTCGCGCGGAACGATCTGCGGGTATAATGGCGCGGGCCCGACCCATGAACAGACGACTGGAAGCAACCCGTCGCCAGGCCATCGCTCGAAGCGCTGAGCCGCGGACCAGCCCGAAGGACGCGAACTGGTCCCGCGCCTTCTTCGAGCGCTACGCCGACCTACCACTCGCCGAGCGGCAGGCCAGGGCGCTGGCCTACGCGCTCGAAAACGAGCCGGTCCACGTCTTTGAGCCGGAACGCCTGGTCGGCCAGGTCTACCCGCTCGCGCTCGGCAGCGGCGCGATCGACCTGTACAGCAGCCCGACGGAGCCGCGATGGTCCGAGTACGCGGTCTTCCCGACCGCAGCCAAGCAGGTCGCCCGGGTCCTACCCGAGGACGAATCGTACCTCCACCTGGCCAGCGAGGGCGCGTTCCCCGGGCACGTCACCTGGGACTGGGGGGTGATGCTCAAGCTCGGCGTCCGCGGGATGCTCGACAGGATCGAGTCGCTCCGGGCGGCCACGGCCGACCCGGCGGCTCACGAGTTCTACCAATGCGTCGAGATCGTTCTGGCCGGCCTGACGGCGTGGGTCGCCCGCCACGTCGATCGCCTGCGAGAACTGGCGGCCGAGTCGTCGGACCCGCAGCGCCGCGACGAGCTACTGGAGATGGCCGAGATCTGCGAGCGCGTTCCCGCGCTGCCCGCCCGGACGTTCCGTGAGGCGGTGCAGGGCTTCCTGTTCCAGTACCTGGCGGTGATGTTCGAGAACCCGTTCGGCGGGAACGGGCCGGGCCGGCTCGACTGGTACCTGTGGCCCTATCTCCAGGCCGACCTGGCCGCCGGACGGACCACCCTCGATGACGCGCGCGAGCTGATCACCGAGCTGTTCATCAAGCTCGACGAACGGATCCGAGACGCGGACGGCTGGGTGGAGGCCGTCGTCGTCGGCGGGCGGAACGCCGACGGCAGCTCGTCCATCAATCCGCTGAGCACGCTCATCATCCAGGCCATCCTGGAGCTGAACCAGACGCACCCGTCGATCTATGTCCGCCTACACGAGGACGCCCCAGAGGCGTTCGTCGACCTGGCCGCTCGGTACGTCATCGAGTCCGGGAATCGCGGCCAGGTCTACGGCGACGACGCGATCATCGCCGCGCTGATCGCCGACGGGACCGACCCGGCCGACGCCCGACACTGGGCGGCCGGCGGATGCATGGAGGTCAGCGTGCAGGGCATGAGCGGCGACCTGCTGTTCGCGTTCTTCCACAACCTGCCGCTGACGCTCGAAACGGTTCTGAACGCGGGTGCGCTGCTGTTGACGGGCCAGAAGGTGGCGCCGGTCGACACGACGCTGGCGGACTACGCCGATTTCGAATCGCTGTACGACGCCTTCGAACGCGAGCTGCACCGCGAGCTGTCGATCCTGGTGCGCCGGCTGGACATCTACCTGAAGCACTACGCGACGTACCGGCCTTCGTTCCTGCTATCCAGCATGACGCACGATTGTCTCGAGCGCGGGCGAGCGCTCAACGACGGCGGCGCGCGCTACAACAACTACGGCGGATCGGGCGTGGGCATTCCCAACGTGGGCGACAGCCTGTACGCGATCAAGCGGGCGGTGTTCGACGAGGGCCGCTACACGGGCCAGCAGATCCTCGAAGCGCTCCGGGCGGACTTCCAAGGCCACGAGCAGATGCACGCGTACCTGCGAGGGATCCCCAAGTACGGCAGCGGCGATGCCGAGGCCACCGCCATGGTGGACCGCGTCCTGCGCTCGTTCTGCGAATTCCTCAGGGCGCACCGGAACCCCGTCGGCGGGAACTGCCGTGCGGTGATCTTGGGCTTCAGACAGGTGGTCGAGTACGGTCTACAGGTCGGTGCGACGCCCGACGGCCGCCGCGCCGGCCGGCCGTTGGCACAGAGCATGTCGCCCCAATCGGGATCGGCCGTCAACGGCATCACCGCCGCCATCAACGACGTCACCCGTCTCTCGCTCGATCTGGTGTCCGGTGGCGGCTCGACGATGTGGGACATCGCCAGCGACTGGGCCAGGCCCGAGTTCGTCAAGCCCGTCATGCTGACGTTCCTGGGCAAGGGCGGCCACATCTTCCAGGGCAACGTCACCTCGGTCGCGCAGATGATCGACGCCCAACGCCACCCCGACGAGCATCGCGACCTGATGGTCCGCGTCGGGGGGTTCTCTGCACGCTTCTCTAGCCTATCCAAGGAGCATCAGGACGAGATCATCGAGCGGCACCGGTACGGCGGGTGAAACGTCGAAACGCCGAAACGTCGAAACGTCGAAACGCCGAAACGGCGAAACGCCGAAACGGCGAAACGTCGAGACGTCAAAACGTCCCCCGGGTGGCACGGTCAAGCGAAGCCTCGGGACGAGGCGGAGCTTGGCCGTGCGAACGCCCGTTACCGTGCAAGCACGGGCAAAACCCGTCCCTGACGCGTCAGGCGGTGGCCCATGGCTTCAGCCGTAGGGGACGCGAATTCCCGTTCGAATTCGTGTCCCCCACCTCTCAAGAGGTGGGCCACCCTGCCCATGCCACCCAACAACCAAACGCCAGACACGACTGCTCCCTCACGGTCGCGGCTCGGATTGGTTGCCTGTTCCCTGTTCGCGGTCTTAGTCGTAGAACCCGTGCTCGAGCGCGGCGTCGTAGAGGGCGACGATGTTCTCCGGCGGTACGCCGGCCTGGAGGTTGTGCACGTTGTTGAAGACGTAGCCGCCGCCGGGCTTGAAGGCCTCGAGGTTGCGGCGGACGTGATCGCGGACCGTCTCGGGTGTCGCGACCGGCAAGACGTGCTGCGGATCGATCCCGCCGCCCCAGAAGACCAACCGGTCGCCGAACCGGGCCTTGAGATCGGCCGGGTCCATATTCGCGGCACTGATCTGCACGGGGTTCAGGATGTCGATGCCGTTGTCGAGCAGGTCGGGGATGTACTCGATGCACGACCCGCAGGTGTGGTACCAGATCTTCGCCCGCGTCCGCGAGCGAATGGTTTGGACCAGCCGCTTGTGCCGCGGCTTGACGATCTGGCGGTAGAACGCCGGCTGGAACAGCGGGCCGTTCTGGCCGGCCAAATCGTCGCCGATCATGATCACGTCCACCACGTCGCCGACCTCGTCGAGGAACGCGTCGAACCAGTCCAGCCAGTACCTGAGCGTCTGGTCGAGCATCGCCTCGCAGAACGCCGGCTGCGTGACCATGTCCACGAACCAGTTCTCCAGGCCTCGCATGTACCAGCAGATTTCGTAGACCACGCCGCTGATGCCGCTGACCACGGCGTAGGGCGTGTCGTTTCGGATCGCCAGCGCCCGGTCGCGCAGGCCCTCGAACCGGCCCGCGTCGTCGCCCTTGGGCCAGGCGTGGTCGGCGACGGCGTCGATGGTGGCGTCGGCCAGTGGGTGATGCGAGATGTCCATGTACAGCGGCTCGTCGTCGGGCATGGACCAGGTCACGCCGAACTCGTCGGTCAGGTCGTGCCAGATCCGCCCGTCGCGCTCGTTCGTCACGATCCCGCCCGTCCAATCCGACGCCGCGCCGGCCGCGATGTAGCGGGTATCGACATGAAACCACTCCAACACCGCCTCGCACGGCCGGGCGAGCTGTTGGACGGGGTCCATGATGGTCACGTCGTCGTCGATGCCCAGATGCTCGATCAGCGCCCGGTACGCGAACTTATGGATCCCCGTCTGGTTGCCCCCCAGGTCGATCGGCACGCGATCGGGCTGTTCACGGTCAAGCGTCGTAAGCACCCGCTCCCGCGATGTCATCGTCTCGCTACGCACACCCATGCCTCCAAGAAATCCTCTCGCAACGCCGTCGCCTCATGGGCTGGATCCTTGAGCCCCAGTTCCGACTCGCGACTCCTTCCTAGCGGGGCGGGTCGTCGGTTGACTCGTAATCGTGGTTCCCGGGGGGTAAGGCATCACGAACGTCGCGCCATTGTCCTTCCACCATGCTTCCCACGCGGCGATGGCCTTCCGGCGAGCCACTTCCTGCTCGGGCGAAATCGATTGGGCCAATTCGATTTCGGTCGGATAGCCGAACTCGGCACGGGTAACCGTACGGAGAATCATAATGGTGTTGGTTTGAGCCTTCACATCGTCGGTACGGAGCAGCTGTACCAGGACGCCCACTCCCTCCTTGTCCCCAAGACGCGCGAGCTCCGACGCTGCGACCCATCGCAACTTCTCGGGATTGCGGGAGGCGAGGCATGTTCTTAGCAGGGGAACCGCCTCTTGGCCCCCGTGTTTGCCCAATGCCATGACTGCCCCGTATCGCAGCGCCAGATCGTCCTCGTTCTTGATGATGTCGCGCAGGATCGGTAGGGCCTCTGGGACGTACTCAGCCCAGGTAAAGGCAGTCCGGACGGCCAGGCGGCGCTGCTCGAGGGCGCCTTCCTTGAGCTCGCGGAGGTACTGGTCGCGGTGCCCCGTGAAATAGCGCCTCTCGGCGGACTTGTCGGCCGCCCTGCGTTCCTCCGGCGTCATCTCCGCACGCCGACGAAGCTGGTCCATCCGCGCTTTCGCTCGCGCAGCGGCGGCGTCTTGCTGCTTCCACCGTTCCAGGATCGAGGTCGCGTCTCGGCGAATTCTCGGCGATGCGTCCTCCCTCGCCAGTCGCTCCAAGTCGGGCTTCAGTTCTCGAAGATCATGCCCGAGCACTTCCGCCAGCTTGGACACCCTGCGCGGGAACGGTGCGTTCGGATCGTTCAGTGCCCTCTTGGCTGTGAGAAGTGCTATATCCCGCATCGTCGGACCCTTGCCACCGGCAGGTACCTTGGTGCGTTGCCCCTCGTGCAATGCAGCAAGGAAGACAAAGCGTTACGGAGATGGTGA
>CAYOGX010000207.1:5212-7136 GCA_964403235.1 uncultured Planctomycetales bacterium
GTTGCCCCTCGTGCAATGCGCCAGGAACCGTTGCACTCGAGCCCATCGCAGCACCCGGTGCAGAGGCAGGCTGGCGCTCCCATTTGTCCAGAAGAAACGACGCGGCCCGACGGACCGACTCGTACGGATCTTCATTGGCCAAGCGTTGGACATCTGCCTTCAGCTCGCGAAGGTCGTAGCGGTAGGCTTCAGAGAGCTTGAGCACTTTCTCCCTCGGTCTTGCGTTCTTGTTGCCGAAAACCGCCCTGGCGCCTTCCAGGACCTTCTGGCGTTCAGCCGTGTCGACGAAAATAGAAGGCTTCGCCGCGGTGCCGTCCTGTCGCCGACGGCGGGTTGTTGGCGGGCGGTCAACGGGGCGAGTGCTAATAGGGGGGTGAGGAAAAACAAACGTCGCCTCTCGTTTCTTCCACCACGCTTCCCAGGCGGCGATGGCTTCCTCCGGCGCTACTTCGTGAGTCGGCGCTGACCTCCTCCGGGCTCTTGTCCGCATGGGGTACCCGAAGTTGGTACGGGTGAGTGCCCGCAAAGACCTGACAACGCTTTTCCGAAGCCTGATGTCTTTCGTGCGTAGCAACTCGATCAGTACCGATACGCCGTCCTTGTGTCCGAGACGGGCTAGCTCGCAAGCGGCCAGCCTCCGCAGGCTGTCTGGGTTCTCGGGTCCCAAGCACGTTCTGATAAGTGGAGCCGCCTTGTTCCCCTCGTACATGGACAGGACCATCACGGCCTTGTACCGCAGTCCCACGTCCTGCTCATTCTTCAGGATGTCGTGGAAGATCGGCAGCGCCTCAGGGATGTACTCAACCCAGGTTGTGCCGATGCTGGCGAGTATTCGACGTTGCTCGAGGGTCCCATGTCTTAGGTCGTGCAAGATCTCGTCACGGCGCTCGGTAAAGTGTTGCTTCTCAGCAGCCTTCTCCGCCTCGCGGCGTTCCTGAGGTGTCATCCGAGACCGGCGCTGGAGTTCTTTCGCGCGCGCTTCGCGCTTTGCGGCTCGGGCATCTTGACTTTGCCAGGACTCCAGTACGCGCGTTGCCATGCGGCGCACTTTCCGGGACGGGTCGTCCTTCGCCAGACGTTCCAGATCGGGCTTGAGATCTCGAAGGTTGTATCCCAGCGCGGTGTGGATCGCATCCAGGCGGGCCCTCTCGGTGGCCTCAGGGTCCTTGAGGAACTCCTTGGCCCTGGCCAACCCTTTGTCCCGAGGAGAAAGACGGGCCGGGCGGGTCGTTGACGGCCGGGTTTCTTGCGTCGTTGCCGAGGAGGCCGAAACCCTCTCGCACACTGGGCATGAGACGATGAACACCAGGCCTAGTGGAATCGTCCTGACACGGATCCTCGTCACGGACATGCCGAGGTCTCCGGGAGAACCATCGGGTTGTTGCTACCCCGGCCCGCCCTGACGGACCGACCGGCCTGCTACGGCACATCAGTCATCAGACGGAGACGCAGCCGACGGGCGACGAGGGTCGACGACCTTCTCGGGGTGTTTCGCCTGAAGGCGCTGGATGGCCTGACCCAAGCGGCGCAGGTCGTTGCCGTGCTCGGCGAATAGCTCCCGGCGTCGCTGACGGACCTCGTCGATGAGCGGGTCTGCGTACGATTCGGTCTCATCGCTCATACCGACTCCTCCAGCCAAAGCATCTCGGGCGTGACGATCTGCGGCGTCAGCGGTCCCGGGGACCGATTGACTTGGCGCCAACCATGCAACTCACACCGTCTACTATACCACTTTGGCCGGGTTACGGGTGGATGTGAACTGGGTGACTCCGGGATTCGGGTGCGTGACACTTTTGGCGAGCGAGGCCCATTAGAGACACGACCGTAAGGGAGCGGACACTTGCTGCCGGGGATTCGTATCGCTCCCTTACGGTCGCGTCTCCCATGAAGCAAGCCTTGTCAAGGTCATAAGTCAATCACTTCG
>CAYOGX010000208.1:0-7126 GCA_964403235.1 uncultured Planctomycetales bacterium
GAGGTCGAGGGCACGCGGCAGTACCCAGATAATGAGCCACCCGAACTACGCGACCCGCGGACGGCCCGGGCGCAGAACGCCGAGGAGTTCATCTTGCTCAGCGCGGCCGACGACGGCGTCTTCGGCGGTCAAGCGCAGGCGGTGGGGGAGTTCATCTGCGACGACATCGGGAATTTCAAGATCCCGCAGCGGTGGGAGCCGCTCCCTTGAGGGTCTGACCGGTTCGCACCGTTCTTCACGAGGCCGTGTTCCACACGGCGGGCCCTACTGTGGGCGTAGCCGGCGCAGGGTCAGGGCGGTCAGGGCGACAACGAGCGTGGCCAGGCCCAGCCCGCCGCCGCCGCATTTGAAGACGGCGGTCACCTTGCGGTCCTCGTTCATCACGAGCGTCAGGGGGTTGTTGGTGTCCTTGACGACGTAGTTGGCGTCGCCGGGGTGGTACGGGTCCCAGACCTTCCAGTGCTTGAGCGACTTGCCGGCGTTGGGCTCGGCCGTCAGCGTCACGTCGGTGCCCTCGGGGTAGAGCGGCAGGTTCGGCTCGACCCGCACGATGGCGGCGGACCCCTTCACGTAGTTGATCGTCAGGGTGTACTCGGGCGTGTAGATCTTGACGTAGTCCACGTCGATGAACTGCTGGATGTCGGGCACGGGCAGGAAGCCGATCTGCGGGTCGGAGAAGTCGCCCGTAACGACGTAGTTGTCGACCCAGATGGTGAAGGTCAGGCCCTCGTTGGGGATCTGGGCCGGGTTGGTGACCTCGGCGATGGGGGTCTGCATGTCGTCGACGTAGGCGGCCAGGGTGTCCTGCCGCCACTTGACGCGGTAGGTGTGCCACTCGGTCAGATCGACGCCGAGTTCCTGGACGACGATGGGGATGTTCTCTCGGACGAACCAGAGGCGCCGGCCGCGGAAGATCGGGTCCGACTGCGGGGAGATGCTGCTGAACCAGATCCAGTTGACCGGGTCGCTGCCGGGGTCCATCGAGGCGTTCCAGAAGCCCCAGCCGCGCGAGCCGATGCCGTAGTTGGGGTCGGGGTCGTTCGGGCCGCCGGGCGAGTCGAACCCGTTGTTGTTGCTGTTGCGGAGCCGGACCTCGAAGTCGCAGTACGGTGGGACGCGGTACAGCGCGCTTCGGCTGATGATCTCGGCGTTGTGGTAGGTGCCGCCGCCGGCCGGGCCGTTCTGGTTCAGGTGCGCAAAGCCGGGGCTGTTGGCGTCGAAGGTCGTGCTGCCCACGCCGACGTTCCAGGAGTAGTCCCAGGTGGCCTCGGCGTAGCCGGGGAAGTTGTCCTCGAGGATGGTCTCGCCCGGCGCGGTCGAGCCGACCGAACCGATCAGAACACACAGGATCAACGGCGCGGGAACTCGCCTCGACATGGGCTCACCCTCCTTGATGGGTATTATACCATGCCACTGAGCCGGCCCGTCCCCGGGCCGGTTCGATATGCGTGAAGAACTCCCGCTCGAATCATGACCGGCCCGAGGACGGGCCGGCTCAGATGGCAAGAGCGTTCATCCGTCACTTGACGTGTGACACAACACTAGCGTTTCCGCTTGGCGGGCCGGCGGCCTTGGATCATGCCGCGGACCTTCATCGGCAGGCCGAACAGGCGGATGAAACCCAGCGCGTCCGTGCTGTCATACGCGCCGCCCATCGTGAAGCTGGCCAGGTCTTCGACGTACAGCGAGTAGGGGCTCTTGGCGCCGACCGAGACGCAGTTGCCCTTGTACAGCTTGACCCGCACGACGCCGGTCACGAACTGCTGGGTGGAGGTGACGAACGCATCGAGGGCCTCGCGAAGCGGCGTGTACCACCGCCCGTCGTAGACCAGCTCGGCGTAGCGGACGGCCACTTGCTCCTTGTAGTGCGCGGTCTCGCGGTCGAGGCAGACCTCCTCGAGGGCGTTGTGGGCGACGCTCAGGATCGTGCCGCCGGGCGTCTCGTAGACGCCGCGCGACTTCATGCCCACCAGCCGGTTCTCGACCAGGTCGACCTGTCCGACCGCGTTCCGCCCGCCGATGTCGTTGAGCCGTTTGATCAGGGCGACCGCGCCGATCTTCTTGCCGTTCAGCGAGACGGGGGTGCCCTGCTCGAAACCGATCTCGACGTAGGTCGGGCGGTTCGGCGCCTTCTCGATGGGCACGGACATGACCAACATACGATCCTGCCGCTCGTTCCAGGTGTTCTCCAGCTCGCCGCCCTCGTGCGAGAGGTGCCACAGGTTCCGGTCGCGGGAGTAGATAGTCTTCTTGGTCGCGTCGATCGGGATGCCCCGCGCGTTGGCGTAGTCAACGGCGGCCTCGCGGCTGGTCAGCTCGAAGCTCGGGTCCTTCCACGGGGCGATGATCTTGAGCTTGGGGTTCAGGGCCATCACCGTCGTCTCGAACCGGACCTGGTCGTTGCCCTTTCCGGTCGCGCCGTGAGCGACGGCGTCGGCACCTTCGTCCTCGGCCACCCGGACCATCTCCTTGGCGATGAGGGGGCGGGCGACGCTCGTGCCGAGCATGTATTTCTTTTCGTAGATCGCGCCGCTCCGCAGCAGGGGCCAGAGGAACGCCTCGGCGAACTCGGCCTGCATGTCGACGACGACGCACTTACTCGCGCCGCTTCGGCGGCCTTGGACCGGATGCCCTTCAGCTCGCCGCTGCCCTGTCCGATGTCAGCCACGAACGCGATCACCTCGCACCGGTAGTGCTCGCGGATCCACGGCAGGATGACGCTCGTGTCCAATCCACCGCTGTAGGCCAGGACCACCTTCTTGATCTTCGCGCTCTTGCTCATGGCGCCGGTCACCTCGTCTTGACGACTCCTTGGTGGGTGCTGACATCCGATCCAGACACGCGATCACTCCGGGCGCTGCACGAACGCGCGATTGCGCTATGCGAAGCGCCGCGGAGGCCGCAACGGTCAAACCCGCATTATACGCCGCTGCGGTCGATTATCGAACACCTACTCGTCTTGGTCCTCGGGAAGTGCCTTGCTGCTGGGTCGCGCGGGCACGGGGACGGCCTTCTCGATCTCGGTGATCATCTCGCCGCGGCGCCACACGCGGACGGTGCCGGTCGATTCGCTCAGCGTGATGGCGAGGCTGGCGGTACTGGCCGTGATCGCCGCCGCGGCCGCGTGCCGGGCACCCAACCCCTGGGGCAGCTCCTGTTCCGAAACGGCCGTACGCAGCATGGTGCCGGCCGACACGATGACCCCCCTGCCCGAGATCACGAACGCCCCGTCGATGCTGCAAAACTCCTTGACGGTCTCTCGCATGTTCTCGTCGAGGACGTTCCGTTCTTCCTCGGGATAGCCCCGAAACGGGTTGATGATGGTCTGGTGGCAGTACTTGCTGACGGCCTCCTGATCGCCAATGACGAACAGGGCCCCGACGGGCTTGCCCTCGCGGCCCTCACCGGCCAGCTCGATGACCAGGCTCAGGACCCGCTGGAACACCGCGCGGCGGATGTGCTCGGTGATCTTGGGCTGATCGACGGTTCGGAACAGCTCGTGTTCCTCGCCGACGCTCATGACCACCATGGTGTCCACGCCGCGGCCCATCACGCCGGTCAGGCACACAAACGTCTCGCCCGGGGCCAGCATCCGCTGGGAGAACGCCATCAGCGTGGCCATCTTGATCTGGCCCATCCGCGTCAGGTTTACCGGCGGCACGGACACCACGCGCGGTGAGATTTGCTGGGCCAGCTCGAAGTCCTTCTCGTTCCGGGCCACCAGGATCAGCGATTTGTTCTTTCCGACGATCTTGGCCAGATCCGCCGGCCGGGCGAGCGCGTCGACGTACAGCAGGATGGAACGGGCCTCGACCTCCTTGGCCACGCGGACCGCCGACTGCACCATCGAATGCGTCAGTTCGGCATCGGTCTTGCTCGGGTGGGCGTCGTCGCCGGCAGCCTTAGCGGCCTTGGCATCCTTGGCGCGTGCCGACGCCCGCTTCGAGGTCGATGACTTCGATTCACCTGCCGACTTGCTTCGCGCCGACGACCGGGTCGACCCGGACGACGATCGCGCAGAGGCCGATGATGCCCGCGATGCACCAGACGGCGCGGGCTGCGAACCGGAACCCTCCGCCGACTTGGTCTTGCCGCCGCTCTTGGACCGTGCTGGTTGTGAACGCGCCATAACGTCAATATACTCCGTGTCCATGTTCCGTCACAAGCCTGCCAACGCCGGGGGGGTCGCGGCCGTCGTTGCCGCCGGCCTCTTGGCACCGGTGGACGCCGCCGACACGGCCGACAGCCGCCCGGATCCGGCCCGGCGCGCAGCGGCCCCACCCCAACTGTCATCGGCTGATCAGGCCTATCTCATTCGTTGGGTCCGCGAGACGCTGGCCGCCGCTGTCGCGGGCCGACGGCCAACCGAACCCCGCGACGTGCCCCCCGCCGTCGTCAAGTTGAAATGCCCCGCCATCGTCACGCTTCGAAGCGGCGGACGTGTCCTCGCCCTCGGACGGGGCGAGGGCCAGCCCAACGTAGCCGCCTCATGCCGCCAGGCCGTTCTCAACGCCCTCGACGAGCCCCGGACCCCGCTGGACCGCCACATCCTCAAGCGACTCAGGGTCGAGGTGGAGCTGCTCGGCCCCGCCGAGCAGCTTCCGGTCGGGCGGTCCGACCCAACCGAGCTGATCCGGCGGTATCAGCCGGGCCTGCACGGGGTAGCGGTCCGCGCGGGCGACCGGAACGCCCTGATCCGCCCGAGCCAGATCATCGCGTCCGGCCTCAGCGTAGACCAGGCCGTCGCCTTCGTCACCGATCAACTCGGACTGCCCGAGGACCAACCGCGCGACCCCAAGGGCCAGCCGGTTTATCTTCGATTCCGCACGCTGCACTTCTGGCAGCCCCGTCCCGACGGCCCCGTCACCGAGTTGCGGCGCGGGTGTCGGCTCGTCGCGGCCGACGAGGTCACGGCCGACGGGCTGGACCAGGCGATTCGGCGAATCGCCCGGCATCTCCGAGATCAGCAGCGCGCGGACGGGTCGTTTGCCAAGGCCTACCTGCCCTGGGCGGACCGACGGGAAGGCTCCGCTCCGGTGATCGCCCAGGCCGGGGGCGCCTGGGCCTTGGCGGCATACGGCAACTCGGCCCAGGACGCCGCGGCGACGACGGCGGCCAGACGAACCGTGGACGCGCTCGCCAAACAGCTCGTGCCCCTGGATCGACGAGCATCGCAGCCGGGCACGCGGGGCGCGATTACGCCGGGCAATGCGCTCGAGATCACCGCCGCCTATCTGAAATCGCCCAGGCAAGCGGACCGACTCGGGGCAACGGCGATACTCCTGCTGGCCGCCGCGGAGATCCGACCGGTCGCAACCTACCGCGGACTCCGACAACGGCTGGCAGCGGCCGTCCTCGCCCGGCAGCTCCCCACGGGGATGATGCAGACCAACTTCGTCACCACGCGATCCGCCGCCCCGCAGGACACCGACCCGGGCCAGGCCCTGCTGGCGGTGGCAAGATCGCACGCACTCGACCGGAACCCGACCGCCCTGCCCGCACTTGCCAATGCCTTCGGTCACTATCGCAAGCAGTTCGCCGTCCAACCGACGGTGGCGATGGTGCCGTGGCTCGCCCGCGCCTATGCCCAAGTCGGATCGGCCGACCTCGAGGGCCGCTACGCTAAGTTCGTCTTTCGGATGATCGACTGGCTGGCGGAGCGTCAACTGACTCCCGCCGACTGTCCCTGGCCGCTGATGCACGGCGGCATCGACCCCTTGGGGTACCGCCTGGCGGGCGTCAGCACCGCGTTGCACATGACCGCCGTGGCCGATGCGTTGGCCCTGGCCCGCCGCGTCGGTGACCGTGACCGCGCCGCCCGCTACCAAGGCGTTCTGCGATCCGGCACGCGTTTCGTCTTGCAGCTCCAGTTCCGCCCGGAAGAATGCTACTACCCCCGCTCGCGGCTGGACACGATCGGCGGCGTCCGCACCACCCCGTGGAACCACGCCCTGACTATCGAGAACGCCCAACACGCCCTGATCGCCCTGATCCAGGCGAGACAGGTCCTGTCCCACTGACCCGGCGCGCCGGGTCGGGGAGATTCGCACCAATACGGACCGCCCCATGCCGGATGGACAGGTGAATGGCCCAAGCGCACTGCCTCCGTGTCGCTTCGCGGTGTAATTGATACGCCCGACAACGGCCGATAAACTCATAGGACGTCCCTGTTCGAGCGGATTATCGAGGATCCCCGGGGGACGCTGGCGGCTGGAAACGTGAGCCAACCTGACCAATTCGATGGCCTCACCGACTCGCTGTACCACCTGCTGGCTGCCGCCGCGCGCCGCCATCCGGACCACGTGGCCATCGACTTCATGGGCGAGCAGATGACCTACGCCGAGCTCGCTGGGGCCAGCAGTTTGGTCGCCGGGTTCCTGGCCGACCGAGGGATCGGGCCGGGCGAGCGCGTGGGGTTTCACTTTCACAAGTCGTTGGATGCCCTCGTGTGCCTGTTTGGCCTGATCCGCACGGGGGCCACGTACGTGCCCTTCGAGCTGGAGGCACCGGCGCCACGGATCGAGACGATCTGCCGGCAGTGCGGGATCCGGGTCATGGTGGCGGGCGCGCTGCCCGCCGGGCTGCGAGGGGTGGACTGGGCGGTCGTGGCGGAACCCTCCGACGCGGCGCTGCCCGACGGCGAGGTCATCCCGCTGTCCGACGCGATCGCGGCTGGCCTTGAGGCCCGCGGACCCGTGCCCCCACCGGCCGACGGGGTCGCCAACATCATCTTCACGTCCGGCTCAACCGGCAGGCCCAAGGGCGTGATGATCACCACAGACAGCCTGATGCACTTCTCGAAGTGGGGCGTCGAGACGTTCGGGATCACGCCCGACGACCGGATCAGCAACCACGCTCCCTACAGCTTCGATCTGTCGACGTTCGACATCTTCGCGGCGGTTCGGGCGGGCGCGACGATGTGCCCGTTCCCCGACGCCGCCCGCGGGCACCCCTATCGCACCGCCCGGTTCATCGCCGCCCAGCGGATCACGATCTGGTATTCCGTCCCCTGGTGCCTGGTCCTGATGGTCCTGCGGGGCAGCCTGCCCAGCCACGACCTGTCGGGGCTGCGCCACGTGCTGTTCGCGGGGGACGACCCCGACCTGATCCTCGAGATCGCGGGGTA
>CAYOGX010000209.1:0-7112 GCA_964403235.1 uncultured Planctomycetales bacterium
AAGGACGCTTGTCGGGGGCCTGTATGCCAGGCGGTTCTGGCGATCGCTGGACCCGCGCCAGCCGTCTTATCCCGGGCGACTTCTGCTGTACTGGTTTCTGGTGGTGGGTCTCTACCTCCTGGCGGTCGGCGCGCCGATCGCCGGGCTCGTCGCCCTCCATGCCAGAAGCATCATTGCCAGTAACCAGGCCCTGCAACCGCCGATGAAGGCCAATCTCAAGCAGATGACGAAGACCAATCCGAAGGACTACAAACAAATCATCTACGTGTACGGCTCGGTCGAGGCCTATCTCGATGAGCGGGTGCCGGTTCGGATGAATGCTAGGCTCCTGGAGCGGTTGCTGGGTGACGTCATCCAGTATTTCGCGCAGAACGTGCAGGTCCTGATCTTCCTGCTGCTGCCGCTCGTGTGGCCCTGGCTGGTCTCGCCGGGGTTTGTCCTCCTTGTCGGGCTCATGCGCCGGCCCGAGCTCGAGGTCATCCACGTAAGACGTTGCCTACTGCTGAGCTTTGATGCGTTGCCTTGGCTGGGATTGGTCTTTGTTGCGATGACGTTCGCGTCTCTGGCCCAGTCGCGTCTTGACGTCGTCGCGAGTTCCAATCAGATGGCCTGGCTCACGCCGCTTGCCGTGATCGCCTACCTGGTCTTCTCGATCTACCGGCTGGGGACGGCCTTTCGTCTGTACCTGCAACTCGAGCATGGCTTCACCGTCGTATGGGTCGTCCACGCCGTCGTCTTGTTGTTCCTGGGAAACGTCATTCTTCTTGTCGGTTGGATGGTGGACGCCTTCTGAGTCTCGTGGCGTCCACCGTTCGTTCCAAGGTCGGGCCCCAACGCCGCCCGTGCGCAGCAGGGCCCGCATGGTGGACCCTACTGCTTGAGGAGCCAGACCTCGGCGACGTGCGAGTGCTGCCGCCAGTTGAGGTGCGACTCGTCGATGGGGTCGAACGTCAGCTTGAGCTTTCCGTCGGCGGTCGGTTCCTTCGGGACGGGAAACTCCTTGAACTCGCCGATCTTCTTGGAGTACCTGGTTGGCTTGAGCAGCATGCCGTCGGCCCGGGGTCGGACGTCACTGTTGCCCGTCAATCGAACGACGTAGCTGGCGGCGGGGTCGAGGGCTTCGTACAGCAGCCCGGCCGGCCAACGCATGTGATGGATCCACGACAGTCGCCTGCGGCATCGGCCGTTGTCCCACCACGAGTGGCTGTAGCTGTCGTGGCGGAGCTGCTCGGGATCGGTGTTCGCGCCTTCCTGCTGAACGACGTGCGGCGACTTGCCGACGTGGCCGACGTCGTCGTAGAAGCTGCCCGGACCCGGGTCCTCCCAGGTTCGGATCACGTCCAGCCGTGCGAGCTTGTCGGCCTCGGCGGGCAGCTTGCGGATCTTGGTGAACTCGTCCTCGAGCCACCAGCGGTTGTTCAGGGGACGATCGACGAAATCCATGACCGCACCGCGCTCATAGCCGCTGGCGTGGTACCGTTCGACGCTGGTCTGGTAGCCGATCGATTTGAAGGCCGCGTCCGCCAGCTCGCCGATCCGTGACCGCCACGGCGCGCCGCAGGGCCTCGATTCGGCACGGCCCAGGACGGCTAGCGCACGGTCCATCGCCTTCTCGGCGCCGATCGTTGCGGCGCTGGCCAGGATCCCCATCGCCTCGGCCTCGAGATCGGTCTCGTACAACAGGCGAGCACGCGTGTAGGCATCGTAGTAGGCCCGCATCAGGTGGACCTGGAACCGCCAGTTGTCGGTGAGCTCAGGACGCTGTTCGGCCAACCGCTGCCACATGGTCAACACGCCGTAGACCGCCCCGTTCGTGGCCAGGGGCCCTTGCCAGTTGTTTTCCAACCCGAACAAGGCGTCGGCGGCTGGCTCAGCCACGGCTGGACTGAAGAAGAACCGGCCATAGTCCTCCAAGATCTCGCGGACGTCGCCGTCGGGGTCCCACCCGAGCTGACTCCAGACGGCCTTGTTGACGTCGTCGTTGATGCCGTCGGAGTAGGTCAGGAACCCATCGGTGTGCGGCGCCCAGAAGCGGAAGATCCGTGCGTACTCCCGCGGCCTGGGGTTGACCGGCTCGCGGCCGAGCGTCAACGCGAAAGCCGGGTCCCAGTAGTGCATCTCGAACTGACATAACACGCAGTGCGTGATGTCCGGATACCAACGCAGGCGATACTGCTCGGGCAATCGAACGCGGGTGTCGGGGATCGGCGGGCTCGACGGGCCGGCCACCACACCCGCCAGCCATGTCGGGGTGTGCCTCTCGAGGTAGGCGTAGAAGGCGTCGATCTTCTTGCGATCGAAGCCTTGCAGGCTGATCCACACGCCGGCCTTGGGGTGGTACTTGGTCAACAACGCCGCGATGTCTTTCAGGAACGGCATGACCAGATCCGGCGGGTTGTTTCCAGGATCGCCGCCGGGGAAAAAGATCGCATCTAGCCGCGGGCAGGCCTTGTAGAACGCCTCGTGTTTGGCCAGCTCCGCCTTGCGGCGGGCCTGGTCGGTCAGCGGGAACTCGGCCGGCGTCCAGACCCAGTGGTCGACGTCGTATTTGGCGCAGATCTCGCCGAGCTTGACGTTCATGACGTCGCGAGGCACGGGCATCAACTCGCTCTTGGTCGCGTCCTCGAACGGGATGTTCTCGATGCAGTTGGCGCCGAAGACGACCAGCTCGCGGATGTACTGGTCGTATTGCGCGGGCGTCCAGGCGTCGTAGGCGTTGGCCCGCGCGCGGTATCCCAGTTGGTGCCCGCGGATCGGATAGGCCGGGGCGGTGGCGACGTCGAACGCCGCATCGAGCCGGACCATGTCCTCGGCCCACACCAGCTTGCGGAGCAGCCATCCCACGCCGTACATCGCGCCGCGACCGTCTGCGCCGGTAACGAACACAACGGGCCGCTTCGAGTCCTTCGCGTCGACCACGACGCGAACCGCGTAGCCTTCCGGCTTGGCTTCGGGCAGGTCGTCGCCCTCGCGTCGTGGGACGCGCTGCGACCAGTCCGACTTGCCCTCACGCGTCGAAATGGCGATGACGGCACGGGCATCGTCCGGCCAGGAATCCTGCACACGCCAGCGGATGCCCGTCCGCTTGGCGATCTCTTCGACGAGGATCGTCGCGGCCATGGCCTCGGCCGCCGGGCGCTTACCTGGCCGGACGACCACCACGGCCCGCGTCAGATCGATCTGCTTCTGAACTGCCACGACGCGACCCTCCGCACCCATCATGACGCCCACCGAGACGCAACAGACTAGCCAGCGCATCGTAGACCGACCTCCTCGACCGGCACCGCGCAGCGATGCCGCCGGCACCGGTTCACGTCCGCAGGAAACGCTCTGCACGAAAACGGCCCTACTGGTCCTTCTCCGCCTTTCTCGGGATCTCGCGGATGTAGATGTTCTTGAACCACAGCGTGTTGCCGTGGTTCTGCAGCTCGATCTGTCCGGTCGGGTAGATCGGCTTATCGCGCTCCCAGTAGTTCTCGAGCACGGTGTTGTCGACGACGAGCTTGCCGTTGAGCTTTATGGTCACGCGCTCGCCGACCATCTTGATGTAGAACGTGTTCCACTCGCCGATGGGGTTGTCGGCCCTGACCAGCGGTTTGGAGGGGTTTTTCTTGTTGTTGTAAAGCCCGCCGGAGCCGATGCCCTTCTGGTTGGCGGGGTCCCAGATCTGGACCTGGGGCGAGCCGCGGAGGTAGATGCCGCTGTCGCCCTTCGGCTTGATCTTCCAGTCGACGAGCATCTCGAAGTCGCCATAGTCCTTGACGGTGCAGAGGCTCTGTCCCTTGCCGTCGTAGACCAACGCGCCGTCGACGACCTGCCAATGCTCGCGCATGATTTTGTCGGCCTTGGCCTGTGCCTTGGCGAGTTGGTCGGGCGTCATCACGGCCCGGGCCTTGGGATTGCCGACCAGGCCCTTCCAGCCAGTCAGGTCCTTGCCGTTGAACAGGGCCTTGAAGCCCTTCGGCGGGACGTTGCAGCACGTCTCAGCGGCGCGTGCGGCGCCCAGGCCGACGGCCAACACCCACATCACTGACAGAACCGCGTTTCGGCTCATCAAGAGATCCTCCTTTCGCTTCGATTTCGGTTTCTACCCGACCTCGCCAGGCCGGCGCTAGGGTTACTGAATTTACAGGGCGAGGTCGGCGGCTGCAAGTCGCGCGACGGACTCACGATCGCGACGGTGAGGCCGGGGAAATCGGACCGCCGGTTTGACCTTTCCGACAGAGATCGGTCACCATATGGGTTTGCGGAGCGTACCATGCAGGTCCTGCGAAACATCTACCAGGTCAGCGGGGATCTCAACGGGATCACGTGGGCGGGCATCGACGCCGGGTACGAGGACGCCAACACGTACGTCGTGGCGACGTCGGCCGGGCTGATTCTGTTCGATTGCGGATGCGGCGACACGTTGGACCAGATATTCGCGAACATGGCCTACTGGGGCCTGTCGCCCGACGACGTCAAGGCGTGCGTGCTTACCCACGCCCACCTGGACCACGCCGGGGCCGCCCACCTGCTGGCCGAAAGGGGCGTCAAGCTTCTGGCGCACAAGAACACGGCCAAGGCCGTCGCGACTGGCGACGAGCGGTGCTGCGGCTATCTGTACCACAAGACGTTCACGCCGTGCGCCGTCGACGAGGCGCTCGAGGACGGCCAGGTCGTTGATCTGCTGGGGGTCAAGATCGAGGTGATGCATCTGCCGGGCCACAGCATGGGGTGCACGGGGTATCTGTTTGACCACGACGGCCGCCGCATCGTCGTCAGCGGCGACGTCATCGGCACGCTGCTGGACGGGCATTTCGGTTGGAGCGGCTCGATTGACTTCGACAAGACCGTCTACATCGAGTCGCTGCGACGGTTCGCCAAGGTCGATTCGGACGTCATGCTGCCCGGCCACGGTATGATCTACTTCCACAAGCCGAAACGGCGTGTCGAGGAGGCGCTGAATGAAGCGCTGATGCAGTGGCGGTAGCAGGCGTAGGGCCGGTTGTGCCGGCCGGTCTGTGACCCATATGAAGTGGCCGGCACAGCCGGCCTTACCATTGGCGGCTGGTGCGAGATTCCGATCTCGCACCCAAGTCGGGCAGGAATCCTCTCCTGCTCGCCAGAAGGCAGCGAGGATCAGGTCATGACGAGGATGACCACCGTGTCGCTCACGCTCCTTGGCGTGCTGGCTGTTGCCTGTGAGTCGGCGGAGGCGCCGCGCGGCGTGCAAGCGCTGGAGAAGAAGCTGATCGAATACGGCTGGGACGTGCCGTTCGCGGACGAGGTCTGCGCCCAGATTCGCGAGATGGAGCGGCGGCCCTTCGACGGGCTGATCTTCAAACTGCGCGGCGGCGGCAAGGTGCTCACACCGACGCGGTGGGACGAGGCCCAATTCGCCCGGGACTACGAACACCTGCGGCAGGTTCAATGGAAGACGTTCACCGACAACTTCGTGATCATGTGGGCCGCGTCGAAGCAGGACTGGTTCAATGACAAGCATTGGGCGGCGATTGAGAACAACGTGCGGTTGGTCGCCAAGGCCGCTCGCATCGGCCGGTGCGTCGGGGTCTGTTTCGACCCCGAGCCCTACGGCGCGAATCCCTGGGACTACAGCAAGGCCCCGCATCGCAGCACCAAGACGTTCGACGCGTATCAGGCCAAGGCGCGCGAACGCGGGGCGCGGTTCGTCCGCGCAATCGAGCGCGAGCTGCCCAAGCCCAAGGTTTTGACGTTCTTCCAGGTGAGTTTCCTAGGCGACCTGCTGAGGTCCATGGATCCGGTGGCGAGGACGGCCAAGCTATCGCGGCACCACTATGGGTTGCTGCCGGCCTTTATGAACGGCATGCTGGACGCGGTAGGCCCCGAGACCGTGCTCATCGACGGCAACGAAGGGGCGTACTACTACACCGAACCCCCCCAGTACCTCCGGGCCTACCACCAGATCACCCAACGCGGCCTACTGCTGGTCGACCCGGACCTGTGGTCCAAGTACCGCACCCACATGCAGGCGGGGCAGGCCTTGTACGTCGACCAGTACTTCGGCCTGCGGACCCGGAAGGTCCTCGGGCACTACATGAACCCATCGGACCAGGCCAGGTGGTTCGAGCACAACGTCTACTGGGCGCTACACACGACGGACCGGTACGTTTGGTGTTACAGCGAGCGGATGAATTGGTGGAAGGACACCATCCCGCCCGGGTGTGAGCAGGCCATCCGCGCCGCCCGGGCCAAGGTGGCCGACGGGCAGACGTTGGGCTTCGATCTGGCTTCCACCGTCGAGGCTGCGCGGGAACGGCAACGGGCCGAGGCCACCGCCCGCACCGAACGCCGCACCGCCGAGATCGCCCGGCTGCCCTCGTCGGTGTCCCGCCCGAAGATCGACGGGGTGTTGGATGACGCGGCCTGGGAGCAGACCCGACCGCTGGCGTCGTTCGTCGCGCTGGGGTGTCAAACGAAGCCCCTGACGGCCAAGACTGAGGCCCGGATCACCTATGACGATGCCTCGCTGTTTATCGGGATTCGCTGCCAGGAACCGGCGCCCAGGCAGATGAGCCTCTTCGGTGAACGGCACGACCAAGACGTGTGGCAAGGCGATGACGTGGAGGTCCTGATCTCCGTATCCCCGAAGTCGAAGTCGTTCTATCACTTCATGCTCAATCCCAAAGGCGTGGCCTGGGACGCGATCAGCAGCGAGCCGGTGGATCAGTACAACCCGACCTGGCAACGGGGCACGCACATCGGCGCGGATGTCTGGTCCGCGGAAATGGCCATTCCGTGGGCGGCGCTGAAGATCGCCTCGCCGAAACCGGGCACCAGGCTCAATGCGAATCTCTGTCGGCAGCGCATCCCCACGGGTCGCGAGTGGAGCACGTGGTCGCCCATGGCCGACGGGTTCCTCGAGCCCGATCTGTTCGGCACCTGGATCCTACGGTAGTCCCGAGGGGCCGGCTCGGCCTGGATTCAGCGTGCTAGTGCCGTTTTCGGTAGGAGAGTTTCGTGTTGTGTCCGCGGGTGGCATGGGCAGGCTGAGCGAGGCACGAGCGAAGTTTGCCCGTGCGATAGCGTGTCATCGTGCGAACACGGGTAAACTCCGACCCTCACGGGTCGGAGCCTACCCATGCCACCCA
>CAYOGX010000210.1:0-7096 GCA_964403235.1 uncultured Planctomycetales bacterium
CTCGCTGAGCCCCTGTCCGACCTGCTGGGCCGCACGGCAAAAGTGGGCCCCGTTTGCGCGGCCGAGCTTCCGCTCTATTTCGGCATGACGTGGACGCGATGAGCTGACAACTCTTACCAGCAGGACCGGCTGCGCCGACGTGCGCCAACACGACTCACTCACCCACAACCAGCTCGAACGCTTGGTCGGACTGACGCGGCGGCAGATCTTTCGTGAACGTGTCCTTGCCCGTCCGGTTTTCGAATGTGGCCATTACCTCCAGCTTGACCGGGTGTTTGCCCGCGCTACCTGGCGGCGGCGTGCCGGTCAGCAGGCCGGTCTTGGCGTCGAGCTTGAGCCACTTCGGGCCCCCCGTCAGCGAGAAGGCCAGTTGCTCCTGCTCCCAGAACTTCTTGTTCGGCTTTTCGTAGCGGTGCTGTAGGTCGCCCATGTCGCGGATGACCTTGGGTTGATAGCGGTAGGGCTGGCCGACGCGGGCCGACGTTGCGGGCTGGGTCCAGATATGCGGGTGCGGCATCTCGGCGTAGTCGCTACAGATGCCGTGCGTGCCGTGCGCGTCGACGGCGACGACGCGGTAGTAGCAGCGGTTGAGCTGGTTGGGATCTTCCACGCCGGCGGGCGCCTGGGCGGCGGCCCGGTGACCGGCCACGACCAGTTGCGTGGACCGGGTCCGGCCGAGGTAGTTGGGCGACACCTTGCCCAGTGTGGGGATCTCGTGCGGGGTCTTACTGACGCTGAAGCCCTTGATGTCGCTACCGTAAACCTCGTACGACACCGGACGCTCGCCGCGCGGATTCGGTTTCCATGACAGCGTGAACCACCCGTCACCCCGGGTCAGCTTGACGTCGACGGGGACGCGCGGGCCGGCCCAGCGGAACGTGCGGGTCTTGCCCCACTCGCCCCAGATGCCCTTGTCATTCTGCGCACGCACCCGCCAGTAATACGTCGTATCCGGCGCGTAGATGCCCCAGAACGGCACGGCGAACTCGGTGCCCTTGTAGACCACGTCGAGGCTCGGACGATAGGGCCAACGCATCGCCGGATCGCGCGATACCTTCAGGTGATACGCGACGGCGCCGTCGACAGCCTGCCACTTGTACGTCACGGTGTCGTCGCGGAGGGTCTGTTTGTCCGGCGGGTGGGTCAGGTTCGGTGCAGGCAGCGGCTTCGTTGCGGTGGTCTCGCGCCAACGGTACGTCACGCAAACCTTCCGCCCGGGTCTGGACGCGTCGGTGTAGACGACCCTGTTGTCGCCCAGCCGCAGCCGCGGCAGGAAGATCGGCGAGACCATGACGTCGCCGCGGATCGACAACCCCGTCAACGCCGCCGCGCCCTTGCCGCTGGCCGAGATCAGCCGGACTCGGACGAAGAACTCGTACTCCGGCCGGCCGTGGATCACGTCGATGGCCTGGTCGATCTGGACGTCGGCCTGCTTGACGCCGGGCCCGGACGCCTGCCAGACCGTGACGGGCTTGGTCGTGTGCCTGCCCTTGCCGTCCTTGGTGTTGTCCTTGGCCCAGGCCTCGATGACGGCCCGGTCGGCCGCGTCGCCGAGCCGGAACGACCCCGCCACCCGCCCGCCGCAGAAGACCCATGCGCTGGTCATGCGGTAGACCAGTTCGCCCTCGGCGTCGTCGCCGGCGATGGCCGACCGGCCATCGACGCGAACGGGCGCGACGTTCTTGGCTTGGTCCGCCCCGGCCCGGGCATCGGCCAGCGACGGCTCGTAGATCTTCCGCGAGTTGCCCACCCAACGTCGGCCACGCTCGGGCAACCGCATCGCCCACTTGCCGATGTTGTCCCATCGGTATTCGATCCGCTCGTTGGGTCGCAGGTTAACGCGGATCTCGTAGCCCTGCGTAAGCCGCGTCGTCCGACTGTCGTCCCGACCGAACAGCGTCGCGGCGTGATGGCCCGTGATCCACTTCCCGAAGATCGGCCCGTAGTGAAACTCGCGGTGCGCCAAATCGTGATCGCGCGCCACCCGATCGCCGGCCACCGGCAGCGCGTTCTCGCGGTCGAGGTAGAAGACGTCCTCGTCGATGTCCATGAACTGCCACCGGTCGTTCGCGAACACCTCGCACATCATGTGGCCGTGCAGACACCGAACGAAGGGCTTGGGCTCGCGGAATCCCGCGGTGTGGAACATGCTCGACCCGATCGACCCGGCGTCGTCGCACAGCCCCGCCCCGTACATCGCCAGCATCCGGACCGGATCGTGCAGCTCGTTGCCAAACGGACCTTCGTACAGCGGATCGTCGTGGTGACGGTTCGACCGGGCGAACTGCCAGATTAGATAGACCTTCTCCTGCTCGTCCTTGGCCGAGCCGATGGCCTCACCCAGCAGGCTTGCCATCGTGTACCAGTCGCCGCGGTCGTTGATGATGACCTTGGCGTTGTCGACCGTCACGGCCCCGACGTTCGCGATCGTCAGCGACTCGTTGGGCTGCCAGCCGATCCGCCACTTGCCGCATTCGCGCGTCATGGCGTGGTCCATGTCGACCGTGCCGCCCATCTTGACGTGGTACTCGTGCGGCTGCGAAGTGACGATTTGGCTGTGCGATTTCTTGACGTGCGGCAGCTCGTGGTCCTGCCACCCCAGCGGCGTGCCGACCTGACCGGCCCTGGCGCCGCTCGCCACGACCGTCGCCATCCATCCCACCGACAGGACCACCCGAATGCACCGTGTCATGATTGCGTCTCCGATTCCGGTTGACCGATACGCCTGGCCCCGTCCTGCGCTCGCCAGGCGACAAGGTAGGCGCCTATTCTGACGGCGGCGCAGACGGTTTCAAGCGGCGGGCCCGGGGGGCGTCGGGTCATGCGTTCGTCCATCTTCACAAGTAAGTGAGTCCTAGCTTTGGTCCGGTCCAGGTGGTACAATACCCGCCGTTGTGCGGGTAATCACAGGCATAGGGCGAGGACCATGACGATGGGCGATCCGTCAACGGACCTTCTGGGCGAGCGTTCCGGCTCCAAACGCCTCAATGCAGCCGACCGGCGGCGACAACTGCTCGGGGTGGCCAAGAAGCTGTTCGCTCGGCACGGCTATAAGATGACGACCACGGCCAGTATCGCCAAGGCCGCCAGTGTAACCGAGCCGATCCTCTACCGGCATTTCAGAAGCAAAAAGAGTCTGTTTTTGGAAGTCATCAACGAGATCCGCCGCGAGACCCTCGACGAGTGGCGCAAGATGGCGGGCGAACATGACGACCCGCTCGAGGTCCTCTACATGATCGCCCGGTCCTTTCAGACCGCCATGCAGACGCACGGGTTGGAGTACCGCGTCGCCCACCGCGCGTTGGCCGAGGTCGTCGATCGCGACATCGCCGCCATGCTCAGGAGCTTCTACGGCGACGAGGCGGACTTCTTCACCGACATCATCCGCCAAGGTCAGCGGTCAGGGCGCTTTCGTTCCGACATCGACGCTCGCGTCGCCGCGTGGTCAATCATCCGCCAAGCGTTGGCCTACTCGCTGACCGAGCCGCTCGGCATTTCGTTGTACCAGGAGCCCGACCACTACGACCGCATGGTCAAGACCACCTTCAGTACGTTGCTGTTGCCGGAGGACTGATCGGCACGCGTATGGGGAGCGCCCCGCCGGGACCCGCCGCGTGCGGTGACGGTGCCCACCAGTCCTTTCAAATCCTATGAAAACAATTGGAATCTGGCGGCGGGTTGGATTTAGAATTCCCTTGGGGACCGTTGGGATGGGTGGCAGGTGTGTCCCAGCGCACGGAACGACGCGATGACGACGGTACAGACGGAGTTATACGGGTCGGTGGCGGCCGAGCTGCCGAGGGTCTGCGACCTCCTCGATGCGCAGCTCGCCAGCGATGACGCGTGCGTTCAGGCCCTGTTGGGCAAGGTCGCCCCCCAACACGGCAAGATGCTCCGCCCGGCGCTGGTCCTGCTGTCCGGTCGGGCGCTGGGGCGCTGCACGGAGGATCACTATGCCCTCGCCGCCGTCGTCGAGATGATCCACATGGCGTCTTTGGTCCACGACGACGTCATCGACGAGGCCGACGCCCGACGGAACATGCCATCGGCCAACCGGACGCTGGGCAACGAGGGCGCGGTCCTCCTCGGCGACTACATCGTGTCGGCCGCCTTTCGTCTGTGCAACTCGTTGCGCTCGCACGAGGCAAATGACATCTTCGGCGGCACCTGCAACATGATCTGTCTCGGCGAGCTGATCCAGGTCGCCCATCGTCGAAACTTGCAGCTCAGCGAGGCGGAATACCTGGACATCATCGCCAAGAAGACCGCCGGGCTGATCCGCGCGTGTGCGGTCTTCGGTGCCGTGTTCGCAGACGCGGATGCTCGGTGTGTCGATCGCCTGGCTGAATACGGCCACAACCTGGGCATGGCCTTCCAGATCGCCGACGACGTGCTCGATCTGGTCGGCAGCGAACAAGAGATGGGCAAAACGTTGGGACGGGACCTGGCCAAGGGCGAGCTGACCTTGCCGTTGATCCATTTTCTCGGCGCGGTCGAGGCGCCGGCGCGGGCCGAGATGATCGCCGCACTTGGCAACGGCTATCCCGACGGCCTCGGGCGCATTCGCCAACTCCTGCTCGAGGCTGACAGCCTGGCCTACTGCGGACAGCTCGCCCGCACCTACGCCAACCAGGCGATATCGAGTCTGAGCGATCTGCCCGCCTGCGAGGCGCGCGACTGCCTGTCGGCCGTGACCGAGTTCGTTCTGACCCGCCGCTGTTGACCCACACCGGGCCGATCACATCGCGGCAGTGCGGCGTTCACTCCTACACGAAACCGCGAGCAATAATGCCCATCGTCGCGATCAGCCGGGGTCGCGTCCACCGAGCTCGGCGGCGCTTGCACGTGGACACGGGCGCGGCATTGACACTGCGGCCCGGTCGGGTAGGATGGCCAAGGGGAGTCGGTGAATCTCAGCTTCTAGGAGCTCCTGATGCCTGACGATCAAGAGAAGAAGATCATCATAGACGACGACTGGAAGGCCGAGGCGCAGCGCGAGAAGGAACGGCTCGCCGAGGAGGCCGACAAAGAACAGGCCACCCAGGCAGCCGGCGAGGCCCAGGGCTCGTTGTTCCTCGAACTGCTCGACCTGCTGGCCCAGCAGGCCGTCATCGCCCTGGGCGGCGCCCAATTGCCCGACGGACGGACCATCCCGGGCAATCCGGCCGCGGCCAAACACTACATTGACCTGATCGGGGATCTGGAGGTCAAGACCAAGGGCAACTTGAGCAAGGAAGAGGCGGAGGTGCTCAACCAACTGGTCAGCCGGATGCGTTGGGCGTTCAGCATGGCCGCCAAGCAACCGGGCGGCGCCGCTCCGTCACCTGCGCCCGAACCTGGCGCCGGCGGTGCGCCAGGACCCGCGCCGGAGGGAAGCCCTCCGACACCGCCGTCACCCAACGGGGGCGCACCGTCAAGCTGAGTCTGGGCGTCGGGGGTTCCAAACCGTCAAAGGAGGTGGCCGGTCCGGCCGCGACGGCCAGATCAGCGAGGCCGCCAACCCGACGACGAGCAATACGCCCGCACCCGCCACGCCGATCAAGAACTTGTGAAGGTCACACTGGAGCCAGCGCCACGCCTCGGGCAGGTCGCGGGCGAGCGTCGCCCACGCGATGTAGATCAGGCTGGCGATCACACCGACCACCGCGCCGGTGTTGCTGACACGCCTCACGAACGCCCCCAGTAGGAACGGCCCGAGCATACCCGCGCCGAAGATCCCCGCGATCGTCCACCACAGGTCCAGGGCGTTCTCGTGGAGCGCGACGAGCTGGAGGAACAGCAGACCGGCGGCCGTCCCTAGCACGCCCCAGGCCACGGTCAGCCCCCGGAGCAGCCGCAGACAGCGGGCGTCGTCGGCGCCGGGACGCACGTACCGTTTGTACACGTCTTCCAGACAGATCGTCGCGACGCAGTTGAGGCTGCTGTCGACGCTGCTCATCGCCGCGGCGAATAGGGCAGCGATGACCAGGCCGGCCACGCCCACTGGCAGCTTATCGACGATGAAGTGCGGGAAGACCTTGTCGGGCTCGATGTCGGCCGACGGCAGATCGGCCGGCTGGGCCTGGTAATAGACGAACAAAGCCGTCCCGATGAACAGGAACAACGCGGACACCGGGATGTATGTCAGCGCGCCAAGCCACACGCTCCGGGCCGCGTCCCGGTCGCTCCGCGCCGTGTTGTAGCGCTGGATATAGTTCTGGTCGATGCCGAAGTTCTTGAAGTTCTCGTTCAAGCCGTAGATAAACACCACCAGCACCGTCGGCGTGGCCCAGTCGCGGATGCTCCAACTGCCGAAACTGAACTTGCCGTCCGCCCAGGCGGCCTGGAACGCGTGTCCCGGCCCGCCGGGGACGTCGAACAGCAGGATGAACGTGGCCACGACCGCCCCGCCCAGCAGGACGATGACCTGGGCGACGTCGGTCCAGATGACGGCCTCGATGCCGCCGAGGGTGGTATAGAGCGTGACGATGACGCCGGTGATGATGATGATGGTCGGGATGTCCAACCCGGTCAGCGGCGCGAGCACCAGCGCGACCAGATACAGGATCGCCCCCATCCGCCCAAGCTGGATCAGGATGAAGCTGAAGCCCGCATAGACGCGGGCCCACGGACCGAACCGCTCCTCCAGGTACTGGTAGGCCGAGATCAAACCCGCGCGGCGATACAGCGGCAGGAACAAGTAGATGGCCACCAGCGCGGCAAACGGCAGCGTCAGGCTAAAGACGAACGCGTTCCAGTTCCCGCCGTAGGCCTTGCCCGGCAGGGCCAGGAACGAAATGCTGCTCAGATAGGTCCCCAGGATGCTCAACCCCACCGCCCAGCCCGGCAGCGACCGGCGGGCCACCGTGAACGCCTCGACGCTGCGCGTCCGGCGCACCAGCCAAGATCCCAGCCCGACCACCATCAGGACGTAGACGACCAGAACACCGAGATCTATCGTCCGGAGTTGCGCATCGGCCAGCAGCATCAGCATCCCTCAGCAGCGGCCACCCCTGGCAATTCGACGCCGAGACGCCTCGACGTTTCGGCGTTTCGACAGTTTCGGCGTTTCGACGTTTCCCTTCCGCTCCCTCACGGTCGCGGCTCGGATTGGCCG
>CAYOGX010000211.1:0-7082 GCA_964403235.1 uncultured Planctomycetales bacterium
CTGATCCTGGCGATGTGCGTCGCGGGGTTCGTGTTCTTGCCGGTCTGCAAGGGCCTGCTGTGGAACGTCTCGTTGCACTTGTGGTTCCTGATCGACGCGTTGTTGCTGGCGTTGATGGGGCCGGTCGTCGTCGACGTGGTCCGCCGTCTGGCGCGCCGCGGGTCGGCGGTGACGGTTGTCACGGGGGTCGTCCTTTTGGCGGTGTGCGTCCACAATGCGGCGCTGCTTTGCACGAGCACACTTCCGAGCCTTCGGGTCGGTCGTGAGATCAGCGAGGACCTCTACGCCAGTTGTGAGTACGTCCAGGCTGCTACCCCGACGGACGCCGTCATCCTCCACCCCGGCTATCGCACCGAGCACCATGGACCGGCCCTGCTCATGCGACGAAGGCTCGTGTTGGACAACGGCGACCTCTGGCGCGTCTTTGACACCGAGCGCTTGCCTCACAACATCGCGCACATGATGTCTGACCTGGACGAGTTCTACGCAGGTACCGACCCCGCTTCGGGTCGCGCCATCCTGCAACATTATGGCGTGGACTACGTCATCGTGGACCGTTCGGTCGCCGATCCGCGCCCGGACGAATCGTTGCTGACGCCGTCGTTTTCCAGGGGCGACGTGACGGTCTATCGCGTGACCAAGCGGCCCGAACCGGCGGAGGCGTCTTAGGAATCTTCTGATGGCTGGCTTGCCCATCGGCACTGACGCGACGTCGTTGGCTGCCCGCAGCGCGACGCAGACGCTGCGCGCGCGCGGCGAACGTGCACTGGCCCGATGGCGCGATTATGTCGGCGTGCTGTCGCTCATCGGTTGCCCGTCGGTGCTGGTCGCGTTTCTGGCGGTCCGGTATGGCCTACACCCGCTCGCCGGGGCGCGGGCCGTCATCGCCCTGTACGCCCTTGGCGTCGTGCCGGGGTATCTGGTTCAGCGTTACGCATTCGGCCTGTGGGCGCGGACGCCGTTCGAGACCTTGTGTTCCTCGCTGCTGATCGGCACGCTCTTGACGCCCCTGTTGTGGTACACGCTGTACTGGTTTGGCCTGTCGGCGGTGTTCTATCCGCTGATGTTCGCGCTGGCGGCGAGCGTCCCGTTGGCCTGCGGATGGCATCGGGACACGGCCACGCGACTCAAGCAGCTCGTGGCCCCGACGGAGACACCGATGCTCTGGCTGGCGGTCGCGCTGGGCATCCTATGGAGCTGGCAACTCGATCTGGTCGCGTTCCGCGACGGTCAGGTCGTCATCCTGCCGCACAACGACCATTTGCTACACACCTCGCTGATTGCCGAGTTGGCCCGCGGCGTGCCCCCAGCGACCGTGCCTTTCATCGCCGGTGCGGACAAATGGGCCTACCACCTCATGTCCGACGTGTGGTGCGATCTGATCCGCCGCGTCGCCGGGCTTGACGCGCGGGACGCGTACTTCTACCTCGCCCTGCCGTTGCGTTACGTTTTCGTGGCGTTGGCGTGCTATCTGGCCCTGGTGCGGCGTTTCGGCCGCTCCGCCGCCATGGTCGGCGCAGCCTGCGTGCTCGCCTTCGTCGGCTACCATGGCAGCCGCTATCTGTTCACCAACTGGTTGCTGACCTACTTGTATTGGAACTTCCCCTGCGCGTTGGGACTCGCCGGCGCGTTCCTGATCCTCTACTACGTCTCGGCGATGGATCGGGCCCGACCGCGCGGAGCACTGCTGGGGGTATCGATCCTTTCGGCGCTCCTGCTGTGGTACAAGGCGAACTTCGCCCTCGCCGTCGTGCCGGCTGTGACCGTCTTGAGCGTTTTCCTGCTGGCCAGACGGCGCGACTACCGGTGGCTGACGGCCTGCGTCGGGGTACAGGTGTTCCTGGTTGGGGTTCGCTATCTGGACCTGTCGACGGCCGACCTCCGGGCCACGCTGGCCTTCGAGCCGTTCAGGTTCATCCGCCACCTGTGGTGGGAAGGCACGGTTTGGTTGAAGGGGTTGGACGGCTCGGGCTGGGTGTCCCTGCCGGCACTGGTCTTGACGGCTGTCCGCCGCAACGTCGACGCCCTGCCAGCCCTACTCAAATGGCCCGCCGTCTTCGTCTTGTGCATGGTCTATCTGTTTCATCTGGGCATCATCGTCGCGGTGTACGCGCGGATCCGCTGTGGGTTCGGCAGACTCCGATCGCAGTCGGACCCTGTCGACGTCCTGATGCTCCTGATCCTGCTGTTCTGCGGCGCGGGGTTCGTCTTGTTCCCGGTGCATGACGTTTTGGTGTGGAACGTGTCGAAGCACGTATTCGCGTTGGTCTACGCGCTGCTGTTTGCGCTGATGGGTCCGGTGTTGTGTGACCTGGCCGGCCGGATGCCTCGCAGGGGCGGCTGCGCGATCGCCGTTACCACAGCGCTGCTGGCGGCAGCCTTCGTCGGGAACGCCTATGCCCTCGGCCGCAAGGCGTTGGGGCCCAACGCCGACGTGCAGGACGTCATCAGCACGGGACAGTACGACTGTTATCGCTACGTCGAGGCGGCCACGCCTCACGATGCGATGATCCTCCAACCGCGGTTTGAGTACGGCTTGATGACCGCGAGCATGTTGACGCAACGCCGCGTCGTGCTCGAGTGGGCGACCGTTTGGGCAAGCTGTTTCGATGTGCAGCCGATCCGGTCGGACCTCGAGGCGTTCTATGGTGGCACCGGGCCCTCGTCGGCCGTCGCCATCCTGGATCGTTACGACGTGGACTACGTCGTGGCCGACGCGTCGCTACCGCGGGAGGCGGGCTACGAGTCGTTCCTGACCGAGGTGTTTCGCAGCGACGGCGCGGCCGTGTTCAGCGTCCAGACGCAGGCCACGACGACGTGTGCTGCACGGGGAGTTGCTGATGAACGCAGCCGTCACCGGCGTGACAGCGCCGGTCGATAACCCGGGTGTGTGGCTCGGCCGCCTTCGCGATCGGCTCGGGCAGCTGGTGACCGTGCCTCGGCCCGATCGCGCTGCGCCGGGGCCGACCGAACGCATGGACCCCATGCACCTGCTCGAGCTGCGCGAGAAGGAGACGTCCTACTGGTGGCACGTCAACAAGCGCCAGTTGGTGATGGCGCTCCTGAAGCGTGGCGTGCGGCCCGGCGCGTCGATCCTCGAGGTGGGCTGCGGGGGTGGGTACCTGGCCACCGTGCTGGCCGAGACGGGTTGGCGCGAGGTCGCGGCCGACGTGAGCTACGACGCTGCCCGATTCGCCCGTAACGCCGGGGCGGCCGACGCGCTCGTCTTCGACGCGACGGACGCCTGGCCCGTTGCCGACGACCGCTTCGACGCCGTCCTCATGCTCGACGTGCTCGAGCACCTCGACGACGACGTGGCTGCGCTGGCCGAGGCGCGCCGGGTCCTCCGGCCCGGGGGCGTGTTGGTCCTGACCGTACCGGCCCACCCGTTCCTGTTCTCCACCTGGGACCGTTTGGTGGGCCACAGGCGCCGGTACACGCGAAAACGGCTCGCAGCCGCCGCGCGGAGCGCGTGCCTACGGCCGGCCCGGCTGACCGGGTGGAACCTGATCAGCCTGGTGCCCGCCTTGTTGTTGCGGACCAGGGACCGGTTGCTCGGCTCGACCCAGACGGTGGCCGAGATCCCCGACGTGCCGGCCCGCGTGAACGCCTGCCTGAAATGGCTGGGCCGGATCGAAAACTTCTTCTGCAGGCGAATCAACCTGCGATTTGGATTGTCCTTCGCCGCCGTCCTCGCCAAGGACGAGGAGTTGCCGTGATGCGCAAGATCGATTCCGACACGGTGCTGTCCGTGGTCGTGCCGATCTACAACGAGATCGACGTCATCGACGCGCTCGTGGCGGAGGTCGTGCAGGCCGTCGACGCGCTCGATTTCCCCGGCCGGTTCGAATTGGTGCTCGTCAATGACGGCAGCACTGACGGCAGCGCCGAGATGCTCGACGCGATCGCACACCGCCACCCTGACCCGGTCAAGGTGATCCACCTGGCGCGGAACTTCGGGCACGCCCCGGCTGTCCGCGCCGGCCTCGACCACACCACCGGCGACGCCGTCATCATCATGGACGGCGACCTCCAGGACGACCCGGCCGCGTTCGGCCCGTTCTACGAGAAATGGCGCGACGGATACGACGTCGTCTACGCCGTGCGGACCTCACGCCAGGAGCGGCTCGGCGCGCCGCTGTTCTTCTGGCTGTTCTATCGGATCTTAAACTACGCGTCGGAAATCAAGATGCCGCCCGACGCGGGCAACTTCTCGTTGATGGACCGCCGCGTCGTCAACGAGCTCGAGTCCCTCCCGGAGCGGAATCGCTATCTGCCCGGGTTGCGGGCGTGGGTGGGCTTCCACCAGATCGGCGTCCCCGTGCCGAGGCGGGCGCGATACGACCGGTCGACGCGCGTAGGTGTGGTCGGTCTGTGGAAGCTGGCCAACAACGCCATCTTCTCGTTCTCACACGTGCCGCTGACGCTGTTCAGGACGCTCGGCCTGATCGCCATCGTGACGTCGGCGGCGCTGGTCAGCTACGCGTGTTACGGCAAGTTCATCACGGGCGAGGCGATCAAGGCGTGGATGTCGCAGTTCATCACGATCACCTTCTTCGGCGGCATCAACCTGCTTGGGGTGGGCGTTATCGGCGAGTACGTGGTGCGGATCTACGACGAGGTCAAGAAACGCCCCGCCTACGTCGTCGACCAGATCGTCACCGCGGGCAAGCGACGAGCGGTCCCGGCCGCCAGGGCGACGGCCACGGTGACGTACTCGGACTCGGACGAACGCCATGAACGGGGGCTGCTGTTCGGCGGCGCCTCGGGTTTGCGAGGCTCCAGCGCGATGCCCGTTCCGGAGTGAGTCATGCGAACGTGTAGGCTGTGTGAATCCGACCAACTCGCCGACACCGACCGCGGTGTCCGCGATTTCGAATACCAGTCGCCGGGGGCGTACACCTACCGGCGGTGCGAGGCGTGTGGGCTGCTCAACATCGACCCGGTGCCCGACGAGGCTGTGCTGAGTAGGGCCTATCCGGACAACTACCACGCCTATCTGCCGCATCGCACCGCCCTGGCGCGGTTCATGAAGAAACGGTATTGGCGGAAGAAGGCGCGACGGTGCGCCCGATACGTGGACACCGACGCGGCTATCCTCGACGCGGGCTGCGCGTTCGGCGATTTGCTGGTCGAGCTGAAACGCCTCGGCTTCGACAACGTCAAGGGGCTCGATTTCAAGGCCGACGTCGTCGAGACCGCCCGCCGGCAGGGACTGGACGTCTACCAGGGCCAGATCGACTCGGGCCTGTTCGGCGAGCAGAGCCTCGACATGATCGTGATGACCAACTTCATCGAGCACGTTTACGACCCGGTCGAGACGCTCAGGCAGTGCCACGCCCTGCTCCGCCCTGGCGGCGTGGTGGTGGGCGAGACGCCGAACGTCGACAGTTGGGACTACGCGTTGTTCCGCCGCGAGTGGGGCGGCTACCACACGCCGCGGCATCTGTACCTGTTCAATACGCAGAACCTCGAGCGGCTCGCCGGCGAGGCGGGCCTCGAGGTCAAGGCGATCTCGAACCTGCTCCAGCCCGCGCATTGGGCGCTGTCGGTTCAGAATCACCTGCAAGAATCCCGCGTCAGGCCAAGGTTGGTGAACGGCCGCAGCCGGCTGTTCACGCCACTCCTCCTGCTGTCGTTGCCAATCAACGTCGCCCAGATGGCGGTGTCGCAGACGTCCCTGGTCGAGTTCGTTTTCGCGAAACCCGGCAGACGCCCGGTCATCACAGGCAAGGAGGCCACACAGTCATGTTAGAGCGCTTCCGAGACAACCTCCGGTTCGTCTTTCAACCTAGAAGGAAACCAGGGCTGGTCCCGCACGTAGCGGCCTCGATGGTCAAGCACCGCCTACAGCCGGACGTGCGGAGACGGCCGCTCCGCAACATCGACATCGCCCTGAACTACTCGTGCAACATGAGGTGCGACCACTGCTCCTGCGAGATGATGAAGCGGTCGTGCGGCAGGACGCTCGACAGCGACGACCTGCGGCGGGTAGCCGACGAGGCGCTCGAGCTGGGGGCCATCTACTTCGCCTTCACCGGCGGCGAGCCGCTGTTGAACCGGGACCTGGAGGAAATCATTCAGCTTTTCCACCCGACCAAGTGCCTGATCGGATTGCAGACCAACGCGGTCCTGCTGGACGAGGCGCGGATCGAGTCGCTCTACAGGGCCGGCCTGGACAGCATCCAGGTCAGCCTTGATTCGGGCGATCCGGCCGTCCATGACGGGTTCCGCCATATCGCGGGGGCGTTCGAGACAACGATCGCCAACGTCGACAAGGCGATGGCCCGCGGGTTGAAGGTTATCTTCTGCACCACCCTGACGCACAGCACGCTCCGAACGACCGAGACGCTCGACCTGCTGGACTTCTGCCGGGCCAAGCGCGTGCCCGTTGTCGTCTCGATCCCGTGTCCCGTGGGCAACTGGCAGGGCAACTTCTCCGAGACGCTGACGGACGACGACCGGGCGTACCTCGTCGAGCTGCAAGTGCGCTATCCGCAGCTTCGCAGGGACTTCCACTCGAACTACCGGAAGCTGGGGTGCTCGGCCGGTACGGAGAAGCTCTACATCACCCCCTACGGCGACGTGATCCCCTGCCCGTTCATCCACATCTCGTTCGGCAACGTGAAGGACGAGCCGTTGGGGGATATCCGGGGCCGGATGCTCAAGCTGGACCGATTCACGGAGTACAACCAGGTCTGTCTGGCCGGTGAGGACCAGGCGTTCATCGAACGTTACGTCAAACCGACGTATGAGGCGAAACGTCTCCCCCAGGACTGGGCGGACCACCCCGTCCTGGCGGGCGTATGCGGTTAGCGAACGGAGTACGGTGATATCATGAAATGCACATTCGTTGCCCTTGGCGCGGAGAACATCTCGTTGGAGGTCCTGTCGGCCATGCTGAAGGCGCACGGCCATCGGACCGAGCTCGCCTACGACCAGGCGCTGTTCGACGACAAGAACTACCTGTACATGCCCCGGTTTGCGCGGCTATTCGATCAGCGCGACGACGTCGTCGAGCAGGTGGTGGCCAGCAGGCCGGACCTGGTGGGCTTTTCGGTGATGACGCCGACCTACCGCTG
>CAYOGX010000212.1:0-852 GCA_964403235.1 uncultured Planctomycetales bacterium
CCCAAGCAGATGACGGTCGAGGCATGGATCCGCCTGGCCGAGTTACCGGCCGGCAAGGACCCGAGGCGATGGATCGTCAACAAGAACACGCACGAGTTCACCGAGTCGCACTACGCACTGATGATCGATCACGGCAAGGTCGGTGCGTACTTGAACGTCGGCGGTGGCCAACGGCACTGCTACGAGGCGTGGAGCCCGGCGAACGCGCTGACACTCAACCGTTGGCACCACCTGGCCATGACGTATGACGGGACCGATCTGAAGGTCTACCTGAACGGCCGTCCCGTGGCCGCCAAGACGGTCAACAAGAAGCGAACGCCCGGCAAGACGCCGCTGAACATCGGGCGCAGACAGGACGGCTTCAACTGCCTCGAGGGCCTCATCGACGAGGTGCGAATGTACAATCGCGCCCTGTCGGCCGACGAGGTCAAGGCCAACTACCACGCCCTCGCATCAGACACGACCGACGCGTCGCGGTCGAAGCTCACCGGGCGCGGCCTGGTCGCCCACTGGGGGTTCGACAAGCCCGTCGAGATCGACGAGAGGATCAAGCAGATCATCGTCAAGGCGGGCCCCGAGCCACCCTACCGTCGGGCGAGTGGCCTGTAGTTCTCGGACGAATAGCCGAACCGGGCGGGCGGGTTGACCCGGCGAACTCGCACCGATTACGCTGCGTATAATGGGAGGGAGCGCAGTCGAACGCAGCAGCGCGCGGCGCTGCATTGCGCAGGTCGGCTCCGGCAGGCCCAAACGATCGACCCATCTTGCGCATCCGGGGGTTTGGGAGATGTCGGTGGGTATGAAGCGGCGAACGGTTTGGGTCGCCCTGGCGGCGATCGTCGTGTTGGCCGC
>CAYOGX010000212.1:862-7055 GCA_964403235.1 uncultured Planctomycetales bacterium
CCCGCTGGTACGGGCCCAGGCGACAGAGCGACCTGCCCAACATCTTGTTGGTCACCCTCGATACGACCCGGGCCGATCATCTCAGTTGCTACGGTTACGTTCGTAAGACCAGCCCGCGACTCGACGCCCTTGCCGCCGATTCCGTGGTCTACGACCGCTGCATCTCCACCTCGAGCTGGACCCTGCCGGCGCACGCGTCGCTGTTCACCGGGCGCTATCCCACCAGCCACGGAGCGATCCACGACCCGAACGCCGAGCACAGACTGACCGCCGTCTTGCCCGACGTCGACCCAGGCTTTCGCGCCAACGCCCTGAGCGACCGCATCGAGACGCTTGCGACGGCGCTGAAACGTCACGGTTACGTCACGGGCGCGCTGATCGGCGGCCCCTGGCTCAAGAGGCTCTTCGGGCTGGCGCAGGGGTTCGACTATTACGACGATACCGAGATCTCCAGCCTCAACGGCCGACTGGCCGAACAGATCAACCGGCGCGCGCTGCCGTGGATCGACAAGGTGGCGAACCAGCCGTTCCTGCTGTTCGTCAACTACTTCGACGCCCACTTCCCGTACGCGCCCCCCGAACGGTTTCAGTCCCGGTTCCTCAAGGTCGCCGGATTGAAACGCGGGGCCAAGGGCACGCTGGAAGAGCCGGTGGACCTGTACGATGCCGAAATTTACTACGCCGACCACTTCCTCGGTAAGCTGGTCGATCACCTTCACGACCTCGGTCTGTACGACGACACATGGATCATTATCACGGCCGACCATGGCGAACTCTTCGGCGAGCACGGCCTGTTCAGCCACGGGGCGACGCTGTACGAGCCGGAAGTCCGCGCCCCGCTGGTCATCAAGTACCCCAAACGCTGGGCCCAACGGGGCCGAAACGCCGAGCCGATCCAGCTCACCGACATCATGCCCATGATCCTGGATCGCTTGGGGTTTCCCACGCCCGCCCATGTCCAAGGCACCTCCCCGGGGCAACCCCGGCGCCGGATCTTCGCGGAGGTCTACCCCTTGCCGGTCTTGTCGAAGCGAGGCAGCCACCGTGCTTATTACGAGGGGGACCTCAAGTACGTCTGGAACAGTCGTGGACGGCACATGTTGTTCGACCTGAAGGCTGATCCTGACGAAGAGCACAACCTCTACGGGCTGAAATTGGAAAAGGCCCGGGCTATGCGGACGGCGATGGAAACACTGGTCAAGGAGTTGCCCAGACCCTACGAAGTCGCCGTCACCCGGATCGATCAAGAGACGTTGGAGACGCTACGAGGCCTGGGGTACATCACCGCCCCAACCAGTGCCTCGAAGCCAATGAAGCCGACGTCGTCTCGTTGACCCCCTCGCTGTCCACTGTCACACCGGCAACGTCCCAAGATGGCTCCGACAGGTTCCAGGTTCGTCCGTGCAAGCGGCAAGATCAGGCGCGCCTGCGCCAGGAGTCAGGGCTGGCGAAGTCATCCCCCACCCAGGCCACCCGCGGTCAGCGCACGATGCCGGAGGCGACGAGGGCCACACTCGTGGCGAAGAACGGGCCCGAGCCCGGCTCGCGCGCGTGCACCAACGCCAGCCGTTCCCGTTCGTCGTAGAGTTCGCGCAGTCGACGACGCTCGTGCTCGGTTAGGTAGGGCGTGGACGGCGGGGTCGCGCCGGCCTCGGCGAGTGCCGAACGGATCTTGGCCTCCGAGGGGGGCAGCTCCGGTGGCACCGAGCGGTAGAGTCGCACAAAGACCCTGCGGTCCTCCTCGCTGAGCCGATGGTCGTCCCAGCAGACGGTCTTCGACCAGGAATCGACGCGGAAGTCGACCAGGCCCCATCCACGCACGATGCCCGGATACGCAATGAAGGGGCCGCCCTGCCAGACGAAGAAGGCTTCGCTGAGCGCGTCGTCCCACGGTTGCATGATGCGCTCGAGACGATGGATCTCGTCGGCGATTGGCTTGGGCGTGTCGGGATGGCGGTTGTCCAGCGAGTACCGTCCGCCGGCGCACGCGACGGAGAGGGCCCCGCCAGGCCGCAAGACGCGTTTGCACTCGCGGAAGAACGCGTCGGTGTCCGGCAGGTGCTCGATGAGAGCATGGCTGGTCAGGGCGTCCAAGCAGTGGTCGGGCAACGGGAGGCGGCAGGCATCGCCGGTCACCAGCGCCACGCCGCCGAGCCCGAGCTCGTCCAGCCGCTGCCGAGCGAACTCCAGTTGCCCCGTGTCTCGGTCAACCCCGACGACGTGGCTCGCGGGCCCGGAGGTCTCGGCGATGCGGCTCAGCAGGCCGCCCGGACCGCAACCGACTTCACAGATCACCCCGCGATCGGGCAGGCGCAGCACTTTCCGCCAATGTGCCGCCTCTTGGGGCGGAAACTTCCACCGCCGAACACCATACATGATCTCGGGAGGCTGTATCAGATCCGACCAAATCCTGTCCATAGGCACCCTCAACCGACACGTCGCATACGACCCCCCACGGAATCAACGTGAAGGCTTCTGGTATCCATCATACCTTCCGTGCGACCCAACAGCGAACCTCTCTCCTTCAGCATGCGCGGCTCACGCCTATGCGCCAGTATCACGAGCGAACGATGACGGCCCTGGTAGCATGCCCGCACCGCGCGCCGCAGCAGGGAACGACAGGGCAGCCGGCCGGCTCAGACCTCGAGCTTGATGGGCATGGCGCGGGCGCGGTGGCCCGTCGCTTCGAAGACGGCATTGCCGATGGCGGGGGCGATGGCGACGATGGGCGTCTCGCCGCCGCCGGCGGACGGGATGTCCGGCCGATTCAGCAGGATCGTCTCGATCTTCGGGACGTCGGCGAATCGTGGCACCGCGTAGCGGGCGAAGCTGGGGTTGAGCACCTGGCCGTCTCGGAACTCGATCGCCTCTCTCAACGCGCCGCCCAGGCCCATGATGATGCACCCTTGGACTTGGGAGCGCAGGTTGGCTGGATTATGGATCGCGCCGCACTCGAAGGCCTCACACACCTCGAGCACCTTGAGCCCGCCGCGGTCGCGATCGACCTCGACCTCCACGCAGGCGGCGGTGTAGGACGCCTTTTCGGTGGCGCAGGACATGCCGATGCCGCGTCCGGGTGGGCGCTTGGTCTTGCGTCGGCGTTTCCAGTCGAAGCGCTTCGCGGCGCTCGCCAGGACGGCGCGCAGCCGCTCGTTGCCGAGATGCTTGAGCCGGAACTCGAGCGGATCGGACTTCGCCGCGGCCGCCAGCTCGTCCATGAACGACTCGCGTGCGAAGACGTTGGCCGTCGCCGCGAGGCACCGATACGAGCCCTGCCGCATGGGCGAATCGCAGCCGACGGACCTCGTTCGCGTGTTCGGGATGTCGTAGGGCGTCGCGATGGCGGCCGATCCGGCGTTGTAGGTTGTGAAATCCCAGGCCACGACGGCGCTGTGTTCGTCGAGCCCGGCCTGGATCTCGATCAAGGCGGCCGGTCGGAAGTAGGCCCAGGTGAATTCCTCTTGCCGGGTCCAGGTCAGCGAGACGGCCCGCCCGACCGCTCGGGCCAACCGGGCCGCTTCGACGGCCGTCTCCCCGCTGTGCTTGCCGCCGAACCCCCCGCCGGTGTCGGGCACGATGACGCGGACGTGTCTCGACGAAACGCCCAATTCCCTGGCCAGTTGGCTATGCACACGGTTCGGGCCCTGCGATCCCGTCCAGACCGTCACCTTGCCGTCCTGCCATTCGGCCAGGGCCGACCGGGGTTCCAGCGGCGCGTGGGCGATGTAGGCGGTCTGGTACGTGCCGCGGAGAACCTTCTTGGCGCCCGCCAGCCCCTTGTCGATCGACCCTCTGGATCGCGCGCCCCGCCCGCGGCGGCTGGACTCGCCGGCGTGCGCGTGGGCCTTTAGGTACGCAAACACGTCTTCGCTCGACGGATGCGGCGGGCGGTTCCATCGCGCCGTCTTTCCGATCGCTTCGATGGCGGCCTGGGCCTGCGCCGACGTCGGGGCCGCGCACCCCACAAACTCGCCGTCGCGAACGACCGTCACGCCTTCCATGGACCTCGCCGGGCCCAGGTCAACGGACGTCAGCGTCGCGCCGAACGACGGCGGACGAAGGAGCTTCCCGTACAACATCCCGGGACGAACCATGTCCGATGGATAACGATGCGCGCCCGTGACGATGCTAACGGTGTTGACCCGCGGCGCGGGCGTTCCCAGCACCCGCCATTCGCTCACGGGCGTCACCGTCACGCCATCATCGACCTTGCGGTCGAGCTCCTTGGTGAAATCCTTGTCGGCTGCGAGCTCGCCGTACGTGACCTCTCGCTTGCCCGCGCGATCGACGATCTTGCCGTCTCGCGCGACGAGCGAATCGCGGCTCGTCCGCCAACGTCGGGCCGCCAGATTGACGAGGAGTTCGCGCGCAGTTGCCGCCGCCTTGCGAATGACGGGGCTCGTTGCAGGTGTGGTTCGGCTGCCCGCGGTGATTCCGTCGTCGGGGACGACGGCGGTGTCGGCCATCACCAGCCAGACCTGGTCCACCGAGACCCGCATCTCCTCTGCTACCGCCTGCGTGAGCGACGTCCGCGACCCCTGCCCCACCTCGACCTTGCCCGTCATGACGGTGATCGCGCCGTCGGTGCCGATGTGCAGTCGGTCGACAAGCTTCTCAGCTCTTCGGGGCCTGCCCCGCGCGCGTTGTCCTACCGAGATCTCCTCGACCACCGAGACCAGAAGTCCCGCGCCGAGAATCTGCATCGCCTGCCGCCGATTGAGATCGGCCAGGCCGCACGATGATCCGGGCGGCTCGTAGCGCTCAGGGCTGTGACGCGCTTCGGTTCGGACGTTTCGCGTCATTGGGCGCCGCCCTCCTCTCGGAGTCCAGCGGCTCGGCGGATTGCGACGAGGATCTTCGGGTATCCGCAGCATCGACACAGATGCCCGTTCATCGCCTCGACGATCTGGCCATCGGTTGGACGGGGATTTCTCTCAAGAAGGGCGGCCGCGGACATGATCATGCCCGGCGTGCAGAACCCGCATTGCATGGCCCCCTCGGCGATGAAGGCCTCTTGGACCGGATGCAGGCTCCCTGCGGCTGCGAGCCCCTCGATCGTGCGGACCTTTCGACCCTGCACGCGCGACACGGGCGTGGTGCACGATCGAGCCGGTCGCCCGTCGAGCAACACGGTGCAGGCCCCACAGCTCCCCTCACCGCAGCCATGTTTCGTGCCCGTCAGCTTCAGGTCTTCCCTCAGCACCTCGAGGAGCGATCGGCGCGGATCGGTCACGACGCTCACGCGTTTGCCGTTCACGGTCATTTCGATCGTCTCGTTCATGCGTCACCGCCCGCGGCGTGGGGTCCCACACGGGACATTGTAGTCGATGCTGATCGGGTTGCATACCTCGGTCGCGTCCGTGCAAGATCGTGGGGGGCCTCGTGCGGCGATGAGACGACCAGGGACGGCGGATACCGGAATTCGGGCCAGCCGGCGGGTTGCCGGCTTGCACATTGGCGTGGCTGGCTGCTACAGTCATTGGAATAGTCCTTCTCTGATCCGTGTGATGTCCCTTGGGCCGGTGAATGGGTAGGAAAGGCGATGACGGCGACATGGCGATGTGCGGGGCTGTGGGCGGTGGTGCTGGCGGGGCCGGTGCTGGCGGCTGCCGGGCCGCAGCCGAAGATCCAGGTTGATGAGCCCGTGTACAAATTCGGCAAGGTCTGGGACTTCGAACCCGTCGAGCGTGAATTCGAGGTCAAGAACGCGGGCGACGCGCCGCTGAGGATCAAGCGGGTCCGCAGTACGTGTGGGTGTCTGCCCGTCAAGGCCAAGCCGCAGACGCTCGCGCCGGGCGCGTCGACGAAGATCAAGATCAGGCTGGTCGCCAAGAACCTCCGGGGCAAACTAAAAAAGGCCGTATACGTCGAGAGCAACGACCCCAAGAAGCCCAGGCAGCCGCTGACGTTCTCCGGCGAGGTCCGCCAGTCGATCACGATGGCCCCGCCCGCGGCGCGGTTCAAGCAGCTCGACCACAAGGTGCCCAGCACGCTCGAACTGACGCTCACCAACCACCTGCCCGACCCGATGACGCTGTCCGGTCCGGTCTCGACGCATGCCAACGTCTCGGTCGAATGCAGCGAGATCGAGAAGGGCAAGACATTCAAGGTACTGCTCACGGCCAAGCCGCCGTACACGGGAAGGGCTCTCAGTGGAAAGGTGACGTTCAAGACGGGCCTGGCCAAGCCGCTG
>CAYOGX010000213.1:0-7039 GCA_964403235.1 uncultured Planctomycetales bacterium
TCGGCCGACGAGCTGATCCGAAACTACCAGGCCTATTGCACCGACGAGCGGCGCAAGCAGATCACCGTGCAGGAGGTCATCGTCGGTCCGGAGGCCAACATCGCGGTCTTCACCGGTTGCTTCGACCGCAACTACGAGCTGATCACCGGGTTCACCGGACGCAAGCTGCGGCAGTTTCCCCCGTTTTTCGGATCGGCGTCGTATGTCGAGAGCTGCTGGATGCCCGAGATCGTCGAGCTGAGCCGCCACGCCGTCGGCGCCTTGGGGTATCACGGCATCGCGGGGACCGAGTACAAGTACGATACGCGCCGCAAGGAGTGGCTGCTCATTGAGATCAACCCGCGCGTGGTCTTGTGGGAGGCGATCGCGCTGGCGTCGGGCGCGGACGTGATCTTCGACGGCTACCTGGACCTGATCGGGCAGCGTCCGGCCGGCAATGTCGGCGGCCAGCGCGACGGCGTCCGTTGGCAGTACCTCGTTCGCGACACCGACACGGTCCTCCAGTACCTCCGGAACCGCTGGGCGCCGCCCAGAAAGCTGCTCAACTACCTGGACCCCATAAAGGAGTTCGCCGTCATCGACCTCGACGACCCCGCGATGATCCTGATGTACCCGTACTACGTGCTGTCGCAGCTACTGAGGTACCGGGGGCTGGGTGCCTGAGCGGCGCCATCACCCACGGCAGACCTTGCCAAATCGCCCGGAACCCTCGATATTGCGGGACGCCCGCCCGGTAGGCCGGTGCGGATCGAAAGCGTCCCACCGGGCGGTGCAACGGAAGAACCGCGGCATGAGCGACGCAAAACCTGTGGTCAACGCCTTCACCATCGACGTCGAGGGCTGGTTCAACATCCTCGATCTGCCCCGCGGACCTGTCCAGGAGCAATGGGCCGATTTCGAAGACCGCGATACGACCCACACGCTGCGGCTGCTCGACCTGCTCGAGCGGCACGGCGTGCGAGCGACTTGTTTCGTGCTGGGCTGGACGGTCGAGCATCGGCCCGGGCTGCTCGAGCAGATCGTGCGGCGCGGACATGAGATCGCCTGCCACGGCTACGCCCACCAACTGCTGTACCAGATCGGTCCCGACCGGTTCCGGGCGGACCTGGAGCGGGCCATCTCCGTCATCGCCGGCGTCTGCGAAACGCCGCTACGAGGCTATCGGGTGCCGGGGTTTAGCCTGATTGACCGGACGCCTTGGGCGTTCGAGATCCTGGCCGACGCGGGGTTCGACTATGACTCGTCGCTGTTCCCGGGCGCGCGGGGTCACGGCGGGATGCCGGGCGCGCCTCGGCTGCCGCACTTCATTGACCTGCCGGACGGACGGCGGGTCCGCGAGTTTCCGATCTCGACGATCCGTCTGTTCGGCCAGCCCACCGCCTACGTCGGCGGCGGGTACCTGCGGCTGTTCCCGTACCGGCTGATCCGCCGATGGGTCCGTCGGGCCAACGCCGCCGGCGAGCCCGTCATCCTCTACATCCACCCGCGCGACATCGATCCCGACCAGCCACGCCTGCCCATGCCCCTCAAACGACGGTTCAAGTGCTACGTCAACCTGCGCACGACGATGGGCAAGCTCGAGGGGCTATTGACGGATTTCCAGTGGGGCACCACCATTGACGTGCTCGACCGTGTCCTGCCGTGGCCAACGTCGTCCGGCTGCGACGCAGCGAACAACACCGACCAGACCCGCGGAGAGACCTAGCATGAAAGTCATCAACGTGTGCGGCGCCCGGCCCAACTTCATGAAGATCGCCCCGCTCATGCGGGCCTACAAGGAGCACGACGCGATCGAGCCGGTCCTCGTCCACACCGGTCAGCACTATGACCAGAAGATGAGCCGGCTGTTCTTCGATGAGCTCCAGATCCCCCGGCCCGACCTGAACCTCGAGGTCGGCAGCGGCTCGCACGCGCAGCAGACGGCCGAGATCATGAAGCGCTTCGAGCCCGTCGTCGTCGAACGCAACCCCGACATGGTCCTCGTCGTCGGCGACGTAAACAGCACGATCGCCTGCGCGCTGGTCGCGATCAAGCTCGGCGTGGCCGTCGCCCACGTCGAGGCCGGGCTCCGAAGCTTCGACACCACCATGCCCGAGGAGATCAACCGCGTCCTGACCGACCGCATCAGCGACCTGCTGTTCGTCAGCGAACCGAGCGGGCTGGCCAACCTCGAGCGCGAAGGCGTCGACCTTGACAAGGTCCACTTCGTCGGCAACGTGATGATCGATACGCTCCAGTTCAATCGCGCCAAGGCCGATCAGTCGAGCATCCTGACCGAGCTCGGCCTGGCGGCGGGCCAGTTCGTCGTCGTCACGCTCCACCGCCCGAGCAACGTGGACGACCCGACCGTCTTCGGACGCATCCTCGACGTCTTCGAGCAGGTCCAGGCCGACCTGCCCATCGTGTTCCCCATGCATCCGCGGACCCGGAAGAACATCGAGCAGATGGGTTTCGCCGCGCGGGTCGAGGCGATGCGACAGCTCCGCATCCTCGAGCCGCTGGGCTATCTGGAGTTCCTCAAGCTGCTGGCCGAGGCCGCCGCCGTCCTGACCGACTCGGGCGGCATCCAGGAAGAGACCACCATCCTGAAGACCCCCTGCCTGACGATCCGCGAGAACACCGAGCGCCCCGTGACGCTCGAGCAGGGCACGAACCACCTGGTCGGCACGGACCCGGCCAAGATCCTCGCCGCCTACCGAAGCGTCCGCAGCAACCCGGTGACCGACCAACCGCCGCCCGAGAAATGGGACGGCCAGGCCGCCGGACGCATCGCCGAGGTCCTGGCCGGTTGGTCACGCTGACGCTACTTCGGCTTGTCGAAGACGGTGGCCACGAGGTTGGCCATATATCCACGGCGATAGACGCGTTCGAGCAACACGAGATGTCGGTCCGTGGCAAAGACCTGGGCGTAAAAACGGTACCCCATCCGATTGAAGAAGCCGACGCGTCTGGGACGGGCCGGTTCCGAGACGTCGTACGCGGCCATGGGCATCCAGCCAACAGAATCGCTAAACTCGATCAGCAGCGAATCATCGAGCAACGTCAGGTCTTCACGCCCTGGAGACATCAGCAAGGACAAAGGAGAGGCGCGATACTCGCCGACGATGGCCGGTTGTGCCGTGTCGAGTTCGGGGCCCCCGCGCACGACCCTGAGTCCGAACCGGTCCCTGACGTAAATGAAATCCTTGTCCAGCGCCCAACTGATGCGCCCACCTCCGGCGCGCTGCAACGGCAATGGGCACTCCAACCCGCTCTGATCGGGGAGTCGTCGCGCGGGCTTGAACGACCACGGTCGAGACGTGCCCAGGGATTCCGGGTGGTCGGCATCGAACGTAGCCGCGTACAGCCCACTGCCGTCATAGATCTCCAATGTGCCGTCCGAGATCTGAACGCACCAGGCCCTGTGGGGCAGGGGAATTTCGTACCGAGGCATGGCCTCCGGACCATCGGACCAATCGAGCACGTACAGCGTTTCGGCGCTGCAAAGCAGGTAGGCGTACCGTTCCGTGAAGGCCCAGGATGTCGCCAGAACGCTGTGCACCGACTTCTGTTTGCGGGGCAGCGGCAACGCCGCATGCGACAGGACCTCGGGCGGGCCGTCTTCGGGCCAGGCAAACCGCGTCTGCCACAGCCCGTCGCGTACCCTCTCGACACGCTTGCCCTCTCCGGCTCGCGGCTGGACGCGCATTCGAATCCCTGAAGCGATCAGATGGCCGGCGCTGTCGAGACTGAAGTCTGTCAGGAAGGGGTAGCGTTGGTGTGTCCCTGGCTCTGTCATGGGTAGGCTAGCCCGTCGCACATCGGCGACTTGCCCGCGTCCGTCGACGCGGAAGGTCACCATCGGCCAATCGGAGTGCGCCCCTGGGGCAGCCAACGCGATGACCACGAAGAATCGGTCGCCCTGCCGGGCCACCAGGCATTTATACACGCCGCCCGGCACTCGTCCGTCCGGAGTCTCCGGAGCCCATACTCCGGCCTGATCGGTCACGCTCAGCGAGTTGCCAACCTCCGTCATCGCCAGGCTGAACAACGCCAAGACGACCAGCGCGACCGTCCATGCCAGCGGTTTGTGTCCCAGGCGGATCACGCGCTCGCGAGTTGAGGATAGCAGTGCAACGCCCAGGCTCCCCGCGATGCAGAGAACAGCGACCGTCACGAAGACGCCGCCGACCTTCGCCTCGGACGTTAGGACCCTGTTCCAGGCGGGTTGAAGGGATGACAGCCGGGCCGAAAGCATCGGCGCGACCATCCACATCAACAGGACCAAGGCGGCAACGAGCACGCTGGCCAGCATCTGTCGCGTGGCCACGGCGCCGGCGAACGCGACCGCGTAACCGACGGCCACGGTGCCAGCGGTCAAGGACGATAGGATCGCGAACGTACGGACGTCATCGACGTCCCATTCGTGGCCGGCAATAAAGGACAGGCACAAGTCCCACAGACCGACACCGGCTGCCACGGCGAAGACGACGATCGCCCCGGCGAGCAGCTTGGCCCAGATGACCGTCCTCGGCGCGACGGGTTGGGCCAACAGAAAGCGTTCTTCAGCCTTGCCCCAATCCCGGCAGACCGTGTGCGCCCCGACGACGATGGCGTATAACCACCCGGCACACGCCAACAGTCCCCACGCGAAGCCAAACAGCAGTTCGTGCGCCGGATCGATCAGGTAGTAGATCATCTCCCAAAGCGCGGGCATGAGCCAGAAGATCGCCAGCCCCGCGATGATGGCGCCGCGCGACGCGAGAAGCTCCTTCCGCAGCAGATTTCCGAACACGCTGCGACGCGGCGGAGGGTCCGCGGTTTGCGACCCGACCGACGGTGCCATGATGGTTTGGCTCGTACTCATTTTGTCGGTGCCCTCCGACCGACGCGGTTCACCCACCATAGCGGCAGCAGAATCCAGACGAGAACGTGCAACATCACCAACGCCGGGACCCACACGAAACCTGACACCCAAGGGACGGACTCCGGGTTAACGGCCAAAACAAATATCGAGAGTGGATTCAGCGCGACCGAAATCAGCCACAGCTTGCTCTTGAGCAGCGTAACGAAGAACTGCGCTAGCCAGGCGTGCAGCGCGATCGTCAGCAGGATACCGCCGAGCGCCGCCGTAAACTCATTCCGCGCCCGCGTGAGCAGCAGGAACAACGGCGTGTACCAGCAGGCCAGGGCAATCGTCGCAGCGGTTGCCACCATGCACAACCAGCCGACCGGATGCCCCGCCGCCAACACGAGGACGTCCTCGGCCGCGAGTACGTAGTCCCCAATGACGTCCTCCAATACCGTCGTCTGGCCGCGGAACCCGCGACTCCACATCGCCAACAGGCCGGTCACCGTGGCGATCGTCATCATGCCGACCAGTTGGAGCATCCCCATCGTCCACTTGGCCAGGAGCACGTCGGCGCGGCTGACCGGCTGGGCGACGAGAAACGCCCACGTTCGGTCCGCGCGTTCACTGGCCACCGGTCCCATGGCCAGGAAGATCACCATGACGACCCCGACCGGCCAGTAGATCAGCAGCGCCGCCTCGCCGGCGGGGACGATCTGCGCCCGCAGCATCCCGGCCAACAGCCCACTGAGCACGACCGTCCCGAGGAAGAACCGCCATCGTTGCTCCTGCCACTCCTTGCGCAACAGGGCGGCCCGTGCCTGCCGTCGATGGGCACGTCTTTGCTGGGCTGTCACGGGCGTATCGGCGCTACGCATCGTCCACCTCGTGCCGGCCGATGACGTAGGTCTCGAAGATCTCGTCCAGGTTCAGGTCCACGACCGCGGGTTCGCCCCGGGCCATGGTTGCCAGAGACTCGCGGGCCGCCTGCACGTCCTCGACGGTGACGGCCCATCGGCCGTTGCGCGATTCCACGTCCAGCAGGCCCGGCACGTCCGCCACGTTCGCGCCTTCAGCAGGCTCAAGGACAAGCCGCTTGACCGTCTCGCGAAGCTCATCCACCGGTGAGCACTTGATGATCCGACCGTCGTGCAGGATCGCGACCCGGTCGCAGATCGGCTCGATCTCATAGAGCAGATGCGACGAGAAGAACACCGTTACGCCGGCGGCCTGTAGATAGCCGATGACGTCCCGAAGGAAATCGCGACGGGCGATGGGATCGAGCCCCAGCGTCGGGTCGTCGAGGATGACGAGCCCGGGATGGTGCGCCAGCGCCAGTAGCAGCGCCAACCGGCTGGTCTGGCCCTTGGACAGCGCGCCGACCTTCGCGTCGGCGTCGAGCCGCATCTGCTCGCGGAGCTGATCGGCGAAACCCATGTCCCAATCCGGATAGAACCGCGAGACCCACTCGATGAGCTCACCGACGCGCATCCAGGCGTACATGGTCTGGTTCTCGGCCATGTAGCCGGTGCGGCGGCGAATCGCGAGCGCGTCCTCGCACGGGTCGATCCGGTCGACGAGGCACCGGCCGTCGTCGGGCCGGATCAGTCCCAGGAGCAGGCGGATTAACGTCGTCTTGCCCGCACCGTTGATGCCCAGAAGCCCGAAGATCGAACCCGCGGGCACATCGAGGCCCACGTCTCGCAGCACTTCGTGCTGGCCGAACCCTTTGCGAAGGTGCTCGACGTGAATGACGCCAGGTGAATCACTCATCGGATCGGCCTCCCCGAGACACCGCCTTGATCTGTCGATCGAGCAGTTCGTGCAGCTCCGCGTCACTGATCTCAAAATGGACCGCCTGGGCGGCGGCTTGCGCGAGGATGGCGGAGACCTGCTTGATCCGCTGCGATTTCTTCAACGCGGGCGGCGCGTCCTCGACGAACGTGCCGTCCCCCTGCCGGCGACTCACGAGTCCCTCCCGGGCCAGCAGGTCGTAGGACTTCAGCACCGTGTTCTGGTTGACCGGCAGCCGCCGGGCGAGCTCGCGGACGCTCGGCAACCGGTCGCCGGGGCGCAGCACGCCGCTGGCGATCTGATACTTGATCTGATCGATGATCCGCCGGTAGACCGGCGCGGCCGAACTGGGCTCGATGCGGATGAACATGACTGTTCTACAGTACTATAATACCAGATCGGCGCCCTGTCAACTCC
>CAYOGX010000214.1:0-7034 GCA_964403235.1 uncultured Planctomycetales bacterium
CCGCCCTGCGCAAGGACATCGCCCGACCCTCCACCCTGTACTACATCGGGCGCAGCTACGTGGGGCTGGCGGAGGAGCGGTTCCGCAGAGGGAACGCGCGGATGGCGCGTCGCAACCTCGACGAGGCCGTCTACTACTACGACCGGGCGATGGCGGCCTTTCCCAACTACGAGGAGGCCATCCGCGGCAAGAGCCGTGCGTTGGAGCTGCGGGGCGAGTACGACAAGGCCCTGGCGGCGGTCAAGAAGAGCATGGACCTGCTGGGTCCGTCCGCCAAACACAAGATCACGATCGCCCGGCAATACGAGGAGCGGGGCGATTTCGACAACGCCCTGTTGGCCTACCGTCAGGCCACCATCCTCGAGCCCCTCAACGCGTGGGCACATGCTGAGTTCGGGCGGTTCTACAGGCGCATCAACCGACGCGACGACGCCATCGCCGAGCTCAGCCGCGCCTACCGGATCGACCCCAAACGGGCCGACGTCGACGCCGACCTCAAGGCCCTTGGCGCCTGGCCGCCGCCCTAGCCCCGGGACCTCTCTCGCCGGCGCTCGCAACGTCAAATTCAACGGAATGCCAAGGGCAAATCTGTCCGGCTGTGCGCGCTGGGTGCCATGGGCAAACTTGTTTGCCCGTGCGCGCCGGGTGGCACGGCCATCCTGGCCGTGATTCGACGCGCAAGAACTAACTGAGATGCGTATCAGTACCCCGCCGGCCGGCCGCCTCTCTTTGGATCGCTGGCGCCCAACAGGGTGTTGTCCTTGAGCCACTCGATCGCCTGGACGATCCCGATCGCCCGCTGCTTGCCGATGCGGTGGCCGCGCTTCTTCAGGCTTGCCACCAGCTTCGGGTCGGGCCGGCCGTTGAAGCGGACGTCGTTGGGCTGCCACTGATGGTGGATGCGGACGGCCTCGGTGGCCTCGCCCAGCGTCAGGTCGTAGTCGAGTACGTTGACCAGCACGTTGAGGACCGACGTGATGATCCTCGGCCCGCCCGACGCGCCGAGGGTCAGCATGGGCAGGCCGTCGGCGTCCAGCACGATCGTCGGCGACATGCTCGACAGGGGCCGCTTGCCCGGCGCGATCGCGTTGCACGTGCTCGTCCGCAGGCCGAAGGCGTCCGGCTTGCCGGGCTCGGCCGAGAAGTCGTCCATCTCGTTGTTCAGGACGATCCCAAACGGCTCGGTCATGACGAGCGACCCGAAGGGCAGGTTGATCGTCTCGGTCCAGGCGACGACGTTGTCGTCGGCGTCGACCACGCAGAAGTGGCTCGTGCCCTTGTCGTCGTGGATGCGGGTCGTGCCGTAGCGCTTGGTCGGATGCGTCTTGGTCAGGTCGATGTCCTTGGCCAGCATCTCGGCGTACGTCTTGCCGGTCAGCATGCGCTGGGGCACCCGCACGTAGGCTGGATCGCCCAGCCAGCGCGACCGGTCGGCGAACGCGTGCTTACAGGCCTCGACGAACAGGTGCGCGGCCTCGTCCGGACGATCCGCGTGGATGTCCGCCAGTGGGTAGCGGCTCAGGATGTTCAGCACCTCGGCGATGACGATGCCACCCGATGACGGCGGTGGCACGGCGAGGATCTCGAAATCGCGGTACGTGCACCGGACCGGCTTGCGCTCTCGGACGCGGTAGTTGAGCAGGTCCTCGATGGTCATGATGCCGCCGGCCTTCTCAACGGCAAGGAGGATGGCGTCGGCGATTCGGCCCTCGTAGAAGGCCGCGACACCGGCCGACGCGATCAGCCGCAGCGCCGACGCCAGCTCGGGCCGACGGATGACCTGGCCCTTCGCGGGGGGCTGCCCGCGGTTCAGCAACGTGCGATACAACGTCCCGTATTTGGTCACGAGTTTCGGATTGCGGCGGTATTGGCTGATGGCCTTCTTGCAGGCCGCGACGTAGTCGGCGTCGGCCTTGAACCCCCGTTCGGCCAGATCGAGGGCCGGGTCGATCACCTGGTCGAGCCGCATCGTGCCGAATTCCTCGAGCACGTGCTCGACCCCGGCCAGCAGGCCCGGGACGCCGACGGCCAATCCGCCGATCCGACTGGCGGGCGGGGCGTTGGGGTCCTTCTTGCGGGCCTCGACGACCATGTCCCACGTCGCATCGCCCGGGGCCATCTCGCGGAAGTCGACGGCGACGGTCTCTTTGGTCTGGCTGAGGTAGATCAGGGCGAACCCGCCGCCACCCGGGCCCGTGCTGTAAGGCCGCGTCACGCCCAGCGCGAACGACGTCGCCACCGCCGCGTCGATGGCGTTGCCGCCCTCCTGGAGGATCTCCGCCCCCGCCTTGGACGCCTCGGCCGAGTCACTGGCCACCATGCCCCGCTCCGCCTTGAAAAGCCAACGACGCGTCTTGGGCGTGGGCTTGGTCTTCGGTTTGATCGGGCGCGTGTCTGGCGCGCGGCGTTTCGGCTTGGCCGGGCCCTTCGCCTTAGGGCGGCCCTTGGGTTTGGCACGCTGCTTCTGCCGTTCGGCCTTTGACGGGGACGCGGGCCTCGCAGCGGCACCTAGACCGACGCCGGCCCGGGCGGCAATCGCCACGATCAATACCGCGCAGATTCGAGCAAGCATGGTGCTAGGGCCTCCAGATCGCGACTCATTTTTCTCCGAACGACGTGAAGGACCCCGCCCGCGCGATCGCCTCGGGGTCGTTGGCGTACTGCCGGGCCGCCTCCGGCGTGATACTCCCGGCGGCGACCAGACGCGTCAGGTGCTCGTCCAACGTCATCATCCCGTCGCGCCGGCCGGTCTGAAGCGCCGTGTCGATGCTCTCGATCTTGCCGAACCGGATCCCGCTGCGGACGGCCGAGTTGACGCACAACACCTCCATCACCAATTGCCGCCGCTCATGTTCCTTGGCGGACGGCAGCAGGTGCTGGCTGATGACATAGCGGAGGCTCAGCGCCAGTTGGGTCCGGACGTCGTCCTGCGAATCTCGCGGGAACAGGTCGGTGATCCGCGTGATCGCGCCCTTGGCGTCGCGCGTGTGCAGCGTGGCGAAGATCAAGTGCCCGGTCTCGGCCGCGCTCAGGGCCATCTGGGCGGTCTCGCGGTCGCGGATCTCGCCCACCAGAATCACATTGGGGTCCTCCCGCAACCCCGACCGGAGACCGTCGTAGAAACTGTCCGTGTCGACGCCCACCTCACGCTGGGTCACCACGCTCCCCTCGGTCGGCGGGAACACGTACTCGATCGGCTCCTCGATGGTCACGATGCGAACGTTGCCCGACCGATTGAGCTTGTTGACCAGCACCGCCAACGTGGTCGTTTTTCCCGAACCGGCCACACCCGTCAGCAGCACCAGCCCGTTGCGTTCGCGGACGATCCGCTCGGCCAACTCGGCCGGGAACCGCGTCCACTCCAGCGAGGGGATCTCGCTCGGGATCAGCCGGAAACACCCGCCCATCGCGCCCTGGGCATGGAAGACGTTCACCCGGAAGCGGACCTCCTGGCCGTTGTGATCGACGGTGGTCGAGAAGTCCATGTCCTTGAGCTCGTCGCGGAGCATGCGCTCCCGCAACCGCGGCGGGATGATATCCGTGAGCATCGTCCGAACGCTTTCCGCCGGCAGCGGATCGGTTTCGGTCGGCTCGAGCCGGCCGTGCACGCGATACACCGGCCGACGATCCGCCACCAGGTGCAGATCGCTCGCCTCGCGGCCGACCATGCCGCGGAGTAGCTCGATCAACTGCGCCGCCAGTTGCTCCGTGAATGGGGTTCTTGCCAAAAACCGGACCTCCTGTCGTGCGTTTGCGTGTAGGTTGCGCCACCCACCTCGATCGTGGCATGGCGCACACCAACCCTTTCAGCGCCTAGTACCCGCCAGATCAACCGCGGTTGCAGTCGATCTAGACGGCGCGCTTGCATATCATATACGAATACCCAGCGCACTTGGACGGTCGAGGTCCCCCCCATGAGCGACGAATCCGCCGAACGCGTTCCCCCGCCACCGCGGCTGGTCTTCTGGGAAACGACGGCCGCCTGCAACCTGAATTGCGTCCACTGCCGGCGGCTCGAGGTGGCCCGCGAGCTGAGCAAGTCGGACATGACGATGCCCCAGGCCGAGCGGATGATCGATCAGTTGGCGAGCTTCGCCCGTCCGATCCTGGTCTTCTCCGGCGGCGAGCCGCTGATGCGGCCTGACCTGTTCGATTTGGCTGGCCACGCCCGCGCGAAGGACCTGATGACGGCCCTGGCTACCAACGGCACGATGGTCGATCGGTCCATGGCCGACCGCATCGCCGCGGCCGGCTTTGATCGCGTCAGCGTCTCGCTCGACGGCGCCGATCCAGCCACCCACGACGCCTTCCGTCAGTTGCCCGGGTCGTTCGACCGGGCCCAGTCCGGGTTGGGACACCTTCGCGACGAGGGCGTGCCCACGCAGGTCAACTGCACCATCGCCCGGCACAACGCCCATCAGATCACCGCCGTGCTGCAATTGGCCGAGCAGGTCGGGGCCGTGGCCGCCCACTTCTTCCTGCTGGTCCCTGTCGGCTGCGGTGAGCAGATCGCCGAGGATCAGATGCTCTCCGGCCCGGAAACCGAGGAGCTGCTGGGTCAGCTGTACGAGCTGAGCGAGTCCGGCCCGCTTCAGATCAAGGCCACCTGCGCCCCGCACTACTACCGCATCGTCAGACAACGGCGCACCGCCTCGCGGCGCGACGAACGACAACCGCACCCCGCGCGTCCGTCCACCCCGCCCGATGGTGCGGCGACCGAACGCGCCGCGCCCCATCCACACGCCAAACACGCACGCGAGCCCGCCCACGCGTCCGGCGCCAGCCCGATGCATGCGATGACCAAAGGCTGCCTGGCCGGCACGGGCGTCTGCTTCGTATCGCACACGGGCGAGGTGTTCCCGTGCGGCTATCTACCGGTCAGCGCCGGCAACGTCCTGAAACAGGACTTCGCCGAAATCTGGCGGTCGAGCGAGGTGTTCGAGCGGCTGCGCGATCCCGACCTGCTCACCGGCAAGTGCGGCCGATGTCAGTTCAAGGGCGTCTGCGGCGGCTGCCGCGCCCGCGCTTTCCACGAGTTCGGCGACTACCTGGCCGAAGAACCCTTCTGCGTCTACGAACCGTAGGACGGGCAGAAGCGGTGTGACACGCATCCAAGTTGATTCTTGCGGCTCGATCCACGGCCAGGATGGCCCTCCCAGGAGGGGGCCCATGACGCCGGTGCATCTTGATTTGAGTGCCGAGCGGTGGCACGGTCAAGCGAAGCCGAGCCACGAGGCTGAGCTTGGCCGTGAGGCTACCCGCAACCTTCGCAACATGGCCAGGGTCCGACCCTTACAGGTCGTCCCTTGACCATGCCACACGAACCCCACGATTTCTTGGATGCGCCCATGACACCCACCGCGAGCGCGGCGACTTGCTCGAGCCCCGAGGATCTGCTACAGATCAACTGGATATAGATGGAATGGATGAGGCCATGACGTTCTTTCGCGAACACATCCAGGCGTTGGACGGCTACGTGCCGGGCGAGCAGCCGACCGACCCCGACGTGGTGAAGCTCAACACCAACGAGAACCCCTATCCGCCCTCGCCCGCGGTCCTTCAGACCGTCCGCGCGATCACGGGCGAGCACCTGCGACGGTACCCGAACCCGATGGGCGACCCGTTCCGGCAGGCGGCCGCGGAGGTCCTGGGCGTTCGCCCGGAGATGATCATCTGCGGCAACGGCATGGACGACGTGTTGAACCTGACCGTCCGGGCCTTCAGCGGCCCGGAGGCCAGGCTGGTCTATCCGGCGCCCACGTACACGTTGTACGCCGTGCTGGCGGCGATCGAGGCCTCGTTGGTCACGGAGGTGCCGTTCGGCCCCCGTTACGAGCTGCCGTTCGACGAGTTAGTCGAGGCGGATGGACGCGTGACGTATCTGTGCAATCCCAACTCGCCGTCGGGGACGTTCGTGCCGGTCGAGCGTGTCGCTGAGTTGGCCGGCAAGCTCCACGGCGTTTTGGCCGTCGACGAGGCCTACGTCGATTTCGCCGACACCAACTGCATGTCGCTGGTGCACGAGTGTCCCAACGTCCTCGTCCTGCGGACGCTGAGCAAGGGCTACTCGCTGGCGGGGCTGCGGTTCGGGTACGGCGTGGGGCGACCCGAGCTGATCGACGGCTTGATCAAGGTCAAGGACAGCTACAACGTCGACGCCATCAGCATCGCCGCCGCCACCGCGGCCATCCGAGATCAGGACCACGCTCGCCGGACCTGGCAGAAAGTCCGGCAGGAGCGCGGGCGCCTGACGACCGAACTGACCCGGCTGGGCTTCGACGCCCTGCCGTCGCAGTCGAACTTCTTGCTGGGCTCGATCGCCGAGCCGTCGGCCGAGCAGGTCTATGAATCGCTCAAGGCCCGCAACATCCTGGTCCGATACTTCAAGCAGCCGCGCTTGGACGACGCGCTACGGATCACCGTCGGTACGCCCGAGCAAAACGACGCGCTCCTGGGCGCACTGCGTGACCTGATGAAGGGTGCGTCTTGACGCACCTGTTGTTGGCCGGGAAAAGATCTATGTCACCTCGACAGGCCACCATTGAACGCAAGACCAAAGAGACGGCCATCTCGCTGACGGTCGACCTCGACGGCGAGGGCCGCGTGGACGTCCGCACCGGCGTGGGCTTCTTCGACCACATGCTCGACCACCTGGGCCGACACGGGTTGTTCGACCTGACGATCCAGGCCAAGGGCGATCTCCACGTCGACGCGCACCACACGGTCGAGGACGTCGCCATCTGTTTGGGCCAGGCGATCGACCAGGCCGTCGGCGACAAGGCCGGCATATTTCGATACGGGCACTTCGCCGTCCCGATGGAAGAGACGCTGGCCGACGTCGCTGTGGATCTGTCCGGCCGACCGGTGCTGGTCTATCGGGTCGAGTACCCAGGCGAGAAGATCGGCGAGTTCGACGTCGAGCTGGTCGAGGAGTTCTTGCGCGCATTGGCCAACAACGCCAAGCTGAACCTGCACGTCAACGTGCCCTATGGCACGAACAACCACCACATCGCCGAGGCGATCTTCAAAACATT
>CAYOGX010000215.1:0-7022 GCA_964403235.1 uncultured Planctomycetales bacterium
AGCTCGAGGTCCTCGACGCTCACCCGCAGCCCGGGCTGCGGGTTCGTCTGGCCGGAGTCGGTCGTGTACCCCGCCACTTCGGCGTGCGTGACGAGGAGGTTCGGGCCGGTGAAGCCCATGCAATCTCGATCCGACCGGAACCCCAGCATGAGGGCCTGGAAGGCCCCGCGTGCGGCCTCGTCGGTCTCATCGATGCCCGCCTGGGGCCACTTGGTGAGGATGTGCTTCTTCGTCATCCAGGGCATGCAGTGGATGAGGCAACGCACGTCCCCGGTCATCGCGTCGATGTCGGAGATGTTCTCCAGGCTCCCGTCGTAAAGGAGGGCGATGGTCTCGCGATCGAGTCGCACGAGGGCCAGGGGATGATCGGTCTCGATCCGCTCGAACACCTTCCAGTGCGAGGCGCTGTCGTGGTTCCCGAGCACCACGACTGTAGGCGCGATGCTCGCGAACTCCTGCAGGACGAAGGCCTGGTAGTCGAGGTCATCCCCCGTCGGGGACGACTCGCCGAGGTCGCCGGCGTGGACGATGAGGTCCACCCTGGCCTCGCGCATCTGGCGCTGGATGCCCCGCAGCGCCTTGGAGAGGATGCCGAAGCGCCTGTGCGACAGGGATATGTGCGTGTCTGCGATGTGTCCGATCCTCAGCATGGCCCACCCCCTCAGAACGGCTCGCCGTAGAGCGAGCCGGTGGCGCCCGGACCCGGATCGTCACCCTGATCGTCGTGATCCACGGGATCTCCGCCGGGCGGGAGGGACGGGGGCGGGGTGCGGTGAACGTGCTGGGGCTGGCCCGTGAAGGCAGGCATCATCGGCATGTCGAGCGGCTGCCCCCCACCGAAGAGCATGCTCGATGCACTCGTCGCCGCCTGGAGGACCATCTGGTGGTGCACCATCTCCGCGGCCTGCGAGTAGACGTTGCGGGAGTCGAACACGAGCATGGGAATCGCGATGGGACGCGTGAAGAAGTCCTGCGTGAAGTTGCCAGGCAGCGCCACGCAGTGACGGATGGCCCTCTTCTTGGCCTTCGTCTCCGCATGCTCGAGCACGAACCGTCTGGCCTGCGAGAGCTGCTTGGGGGACATCTCCTTCGTCTCCTGGGAACCCTCGCGCAGATCCACCTGCTTCCGGCCGCTGATCGGGCTCTTCTCCCCCGTCAGGAACTTGCGGGCGATGCCGTGGACCTCGAGGTCGCAGTAGAAGGAATCGGATCCATCGTCGTGGCGGACCGAGCCGAGCCACCCGATCCCCGCGGCGTCCGCGAGGCGCATGAGGGCGCGGGCGTTGATGTCGTACTTGGCCGGCACCTTCGTGCCGTCACGCTTCGTCCACTCCCCGGAGACCCGGAAGACCTCCCCGCCCTGCTCGATGTCCTTGAAGGGAATGGAGACAATGTTGATCTGCACGCCGAAGTGCTCGGGGATCCTGGGGACCAGGTTCACCGGGGCGAGGTAGTTGTAGGTCTCGCGGAGGATCTCCTCCGCAGCCCGGAATATCTCCACGTCGACGAAGGGCAAGTTCTGGCGGACGATGCGACGGGAGAGCTCGTTGATCTCCGTCGTCTTCTTGTCCTTGATGAGGGCCCTCACCTCATCCTGGCTCGGCAGGACGAGTGCCATCTCCTGAGTCGTTGCTGCTCCCATGGTTTCGCTCTCCTTTTCCAGTCCCGCTCGCAGCGGGGGTGTCATCGATCCCCGAGGCGGAGACACGAGGGACGTGGCGGTGACTCGTGTCTCCGCCTCGGGTGTCGATCGCTGTCCTGGTGACTGCCACGTCCCATGATTATTTATATGCGCCCGCCAACTCGAAAAAGTCAAGAAAAAAGATCAAGGGCTGTGCTGTTTTTTCGGCGGCGTGCCGATAGGTAGGTAGTCTACGGGTCGCAATAATCGTGCCGCGGGATGACGTGCGCTCCACGGCGTCAGATGGTAGGCTGTGATATGGAGGAGACCATGAGGACAACGATCATCGCAGCGATCCTGATGACGGCGTGCACCGCGGATCCGACCCTGACGGGCGAGGCACAGCCTGACGTCCACGCACCGATCACGCCTGCCACCACGACACCCGGCGCGCGGCCCGCGCCCGACCCGTGCGCCTGCGACGGGGAGTACCTCGTGGACAATACCGTGCTCCGGTGCGTGGACGGGGTCGATGGGACGCGCGTGAAGCTCATGTGTATGGACGACGGTTCCGTGAGCGTCAGGATCGGTCCTGTGACGCTCCACGGCGAGCACACGGGCGACGGGCTGATCGTGGCCATGGGGGAGTCCGGGTGCGCCTCAGCGGTCCTGACGGCCGACGTCTCGGACTGCTCACGGGTGACCGGGGACTGGTACGCGGTGGGGTGTGGGTGCGAGGAGGACTGGCCTATGCTCGCGATCCGGGTGCCGTAGACCAGGAGGCCCGCCGAATCTGGGGACATATGGGGACAGGCTAGTCGTTCGTGGTGTCCTTCTTCTGTTTCTCGTCCGCCCGTGCCCGCTCGACGGCGGCTTCCAGTGCGATACGGACCCACTGGGATCCGGAACGCCGCTCGCGGTCGGCGGCCTCGCGGATGTCGGCCCACAGGTCGATGGGGATCCGTACGTTTGTGTGGCGGGTCGTCATGCTACACCTCCTCGGTATCGGGTGCCGTCACCCCGTCCGCGGGCACGGCGATCCGCACGGCGTCGTCCCACACGAGATCCTCGACCGTCACCGCGGAGGGGTCGTAGTCGTCGGGCATCTCGACGAGGTAGGTGCCGGCCTCGAGGCGGATGTCCCGGTCCCCACCGTGTACGTCGACGGTCTCCGGGATGGTCACCCAGTCCACGCGGAGGTTCTGGCGCTCGGCCATGACCTCCTCGATCTCCTCGCTGGCGTAGTGGTCCACGGCATCGACGTGCTTGCCGTCGGCCTGCACGTCATCGTCATCGATGGCGACCTTCGTCCGGTACTGCTCGCTCATCGCCGCCCCGGAGATCCGGTAGAGGGTGTCCACGCAGACCACGGCCTCTGGGTACTCCCTCTCCAGCCGACCCTGGACGCGGTCGGCCAACTCGTTCATGGCCTCCTCGTGCCACCACCGGGCAGTGGTGTCATCAGGGCACATGTCGGAGTGGGCCAAGGTAATCTTGATCTCGGTGATTGTCGTCATGGTTCACGCCTCCTCTGCGTGGCAGTCGTCGCACCGGTCGCCCTCCTCGTCGGCGGGAAGCACGGCACCGCACTGACGGCACCGACCGTCCTCCCCGTAGCAGTCGGGGCAGATGTACTCGACGTCCTCGGCCGGGTCGCCACCGTCGGGCTTCACGGGGATCGGCCATCCCAGGTCGATCTCGTTGTCGACGAGTTCGCGGCCGCACCGGTCGCACGTCTCGGTCTTTCGCATCGCCTCGACCTCGACTGCGTACTCACCCGGTTCGTACCGCACGGACGTGAGCCCCTGCGCGCCTGTCGTGGGATCCTGTGCCCACGTGTCCTTGACACGCTCGCACCCGCAGCGCATGCAGACCTCGTGCTGGACCACGCCGCCGCCCTTGCCGAAGCAGCCGGGGTTCTGTGCGAGTCCGCCGAACAGCTCGTGCGGCGTCTGCCAGTCGTGCCCATCGTCGTGTGAGCACTCGGGCTCGTCGGGATCGATCTCGATCATGTGCTGTTCGCGCCCGATCATGACATCTACGACCTCTCCCTCATCGTCGAGGGCGAGGCCCTGGCGCCACGCCCAGACCTGGATCCAGCAGGTCTCTGTGATCTCTCCCCAGTCCCCGTCGTCCACGTACTCCTGTGCAGCCTCCTCGCCGCTGTCAGCGTCCCCGAACTCGATGTCGGCGTTGCCGTCGTCGGCCCACCATCCGGGCAGGACGACGATGTGGGTCCCATCGTCGAGGTCGCGGTAGTCGGCCACCTCGATGTCGGTGCGGCCGGTTACCGTCTCTAGGTCGAGATCGGCGGCGATCTCTGCGGGATCGTCTCCCGCGAGCAGACGTGCGGTGATTTTGGTGGTCATCATGTTGTCCTCCGTGTGTGTCATGCCCCATTGTGTATGCATGACGTATGCCAGACGCACGTATTTAGCACGCACTGCGGCTACACCCTGGATATCACACTGAAAATAGCTGACGATGGTGGACGGATCGCGGGTCTTCTCCGGGACCGATCGCGACACGAATGTCAGGGTACCATCCGCGATGGTCGTCTATGTGCGTGTTTTCGTGGTGTATTTCGTCGCCGGTGGGAATGCTGGCGGCGATCTAGATAATGACACGGATGTCATGGTGGCGGGAAAACCGGGGTGGCACACGGGTTGCTACGCGCGATGGACGTGGAGTCCCTCAGATCATGCCCAGGGACGGCGGACGTGGGACCATGGCAGGGGGCGATCGTCGGGCCACTCGCCGTGCAGTAGGTCGGGGTCGGATCCGGACGCTCGCACGATAGCCTCTACGCGCCGCCCCGCAGCCGGCGAGGTGACACGCAGGAGCCTGCGCTCCTGTGTGGCTATGTGGTATACTGCGCGCCTACACGACTCGTCACCGCGGATCGCGAGCATCTGGCACATTCGGGGGCCGGGCCCTATGAGGGCGCCCCTCGTAGCGATGACGAGGCGGCGGAAATGTGGGCGCGAATTCTGATATCTGGCGTTGAATGTCGAATACGGATTGACCGCATCTCGCTCCATGGGCGTGTGTGGCGACGGCGCAAACGAACTCACGGACAGAAAAAGCGTAAAGCGCCCACTAAGTGTTTCGTCCCATCGGCGCAGCACGCCCCAGAAGGCGTTGAAGTCCTCATCGCTCTCGCCGGGAAGATCCGCGATCATATAGCAGGTGGCCGACGTCAGGTTTTTCCCCTTCGGCGTGCGCAAATCCTCGGAGACATAGCGCAGGTGACGAAGCAGGTTTTCGTCTCCGATCGGTTTTCCTATCCGCTTGCGACCAGCGGCCGAGAACGACTCGACGCCGAATCGCACAGTGGACGCGACAGACTGTCCGGTCAGCTTCGTGAGGCGCACATCCGATCCGCTATTCGATTTCCCGTATCTAGACAACATGCTTTCGATATCCGCAAAACGTGAGTGTGATGCTCTGTCGGGTGCGAATAGTGCAATTGTCTTCGTTTTGGACGATAACACGAGCTGGCGAATCACCGGAAATGGGTTCTCCCGGTACGGCTTCGATCCGGCAAGCTGGCAGAACCTGCAACCCATTTTGCACCCGCGCGCGATCTCGATCCGAGTGACCGTGTTCTTGCGGATCTCCGTGTACGCCTTCGCCGGGAGGTGGTTGGCCACTGCCATCTGGCAGTTGTCTTGACTCCAGACGCCAGCGATCTTGTACGGATCCTCGTCGGCCTCAAGCGCGGACAGGAGGGGGCCAACAACATCCTCGCCGTCGCCACACACAGCATAATGATAATAGCCTTCTAGCGGTCTCGGGTTTACCGCCATCATGCCGCCCACAATGATGATTGGCCGTCGCGAACGCGGATCAAGCCCTATCTTGTCCAGAAACGACGGGAGTTCGTATACGTCTCTCCACCAGTACAGCGATACGAGCAGATAGTCTGATTCCTTTGCCGTTGTCTCATCGACAGTGCGGACGTCCCATTCGGGAAACGTCTCCCGCACCGCATCCGACACGATCTCTAATCCCATGGTCGACGCGGCCGACGAGAACGCTAGTAGCCCGACACGCTTCATTCTATGACCACGCCGCCGTGCTGTTCGGCAAGCGCCCTTGCCTGTTTGCGCGCGTGCATAATGTTTGAGCGAGGCACGATCATGATGATCCGTTCCATCTGCTCCTTGTCTTTTATCTCGCCGCTACCAAGGTTCACGTCACTGCCCCCGAACTCTTCACCGCCAAACACGTCGACCTCAAGCTCCTCGAACCTGAGTTCCTCGGCAAGTTCTGGAATCTCGTCCAGCAACTCATCTATGATTCCCTGGACATCATCGGTGAATTCACCCGCTATGAGGTGGTTGTTGGCGGCGACGTTCGCCGCCTTTTCCGTCGTCTCGTCCCAGTCCACGACGCGCACGCGAAACCGCTCTCCGTCGGGGGTCTCCATCCAGTCGCCCTCGATTGTGAGGTCGGGGCCGTACCGCTTCGTGAGCGCCTTGACCCTCTGATGCCCGGTAACAAGATGGCCGGTGCGCGAGTTCCAGGTGATCCCGGAGAGATCGCCGAACGCCTCTACGCTGCGCTTGAGGCCGGCAAGGGCGACGTCTGTGATGTGCCTGGGGTTGTAGGGTGCGTCTGCGAGGTCGGATAGTCTGGCAGGCTTGCGAGGCATGATATCCCCCCTTGGTGTCTACAGGTCGGTCGGGTAGGGCGGCCACGGGTCAGACCGCGACCACGGCGTGAGATCCCTGTGCCCCCACACGGGGATGCGTCCGTAGCGGGCGCGCAGGGCCGCGATGACGTGGCGAAGGGTGGCGAGCTGCTCGGGGCTGGGCTGCTCGTACAGCACGCCGTCGATCTTCACGGTCGGGACGTCGGGATACCGGAGGCGCTTGCGGAGGCCCATCCTGCCGACGCACATCATCTCGATCCCTATGGTGTAAGGGTTCATGTTGCCAAGCGCGGTCTGGACATGGCCGATGGTGACGCGGGGCCACTGGTAGTTACGGCCGTCCCAGCGGATCTCGCCCCTGCTCGTCTCCCATGTCCGTCCCCGGTACTGCTTCCGCATCTGCCACGTTGCCGGGCTCCCGGCGTGCCAAGTCCCCACCTCGTCCATGTCGGGGCTGTACTGACACACTGGGATCGTGCCGTCGTCCATGGGCTCGGCGCCGATGCACAGGCACCACGACGCCTTCCGCTTCGGCTTCGTCGCGTTCTGGAGGGTGAGCGACACCGCGTCGGGGATCGAGCCGACCCGGTTCTCGAGACGGAGCTGTAGCGCGGAGATCGCGCCGTCGCCGTCGTCGAGGTGGTCCCCGGCTCGTCTCAGGAGCTTCCTGAGATCCACGATGGGGCGCGTCGAGGCGCGGACTGCGGTGTAGTGCAGGACCACGGCAACGGGGCGTCCACGGAC
>CAYOGX010000216.1:0-7001 GCA_964403235.1 uncultured Planctomycetales bacterium
CCGCGAAGGCCCACCGGGCCGCATCTGTGGACGCGCCGACGGCGCGGCGATCTTGCGGACCGTGCCGAAGTCCGCGTCGTCCACCATGGCGATGACGTACAGTTTGCTCGTATCGGCCAGTCTGAGCAGCGTTGTCCCGCCGGTGAACGACTTGGTGCCCGACTGGACGAGCGTGCCGACCTGGACCGCCAACTTGGCCACCATCCCGTCCGAGGGCGCCTTGATGACCGTCTCGCTGAGCCGCTCCTCGGCGTCGCGGAGGTTTCTCTTAGCGGTCTCGACGGCCTTCTTGGCCAACTCCGCTTGAAGGGTCGTCAGCCGCGCGTCACTGTTGGCGGCGCTCAGGGCCGCCTTGGCGGCAAGATGGCGTGCTTCTTGGGCCTTCAAGGCCGCCTGGGCCGCCTCCGTCTCCCGGCGGGCCTTGGAGGCGTCAGAAACCTCCTCCAGCTTCCTGAGGTGCGAATTCGCGTCCTGGAGTTCGGCTTCAGCGGCTAGCAGGTTCGCTCGGGCCTGTGGGATGCCGGTGTCTTTGGCCCTTGTCGCCTGCTCCTCAGCAACCCGCTGGTTGGTCGTGGCCTCTTCGAGGCTAAGCTGAGCGATCTGACGGTTCAGCTCCTCGTCGTTCGGATCCAGGACGATCAACGTCTGGTTCTTGCGGACGTAGTCCCCCTCCTCGACCAGGATGTGCATGACCTTGCCGCTGGCCTCGGACTTGATCTCGATCTTCTCAGCCGGCTGGACGCGCCCGCTCGCCGAGATCGGCGAACGGATGTCCCCCCGCTTGACCGTCGTCTTCTCACCGGACAGCCACTTGGGCGTATACTCCACGTACGTGACGACCAGGTAGTAGATCGTCCCGATCAGGCCCGCGATGATCAGCAGTACTAGCCACTTCTTCATACCGACCGACCCGCCTCAACAGGTGCCATCGAACTCCGTACCTCCCCAATCACAGTAGCATAACGGCTTGTACCGTTTTGGCCAATGCCGCGCGGGCCCCACCGAGGGGCGTCGCCGGGTGCGATCGGCAGGTTCCGACCCGAAAGGGTCGGAATTGCCGGGACCACTCCCTCGGACGCGAAACCGTCCAACAGAGAACGGCGCTAACCGAAAACGAGGCTAGCCGACTGGGTGACACTCAAAGCCAAATGTTTCGGCGACTGCGCGGTTGGTCACCCGACCCTCCAGGATATTACAGCCTTCGGCCATTCCCGGGTCGCCGGCCGCCGCCCGCCGGTACCCTTCCTTCGCCAACCTCAGCACATAGGGGAGCGTCGCGTTGGTCAGTGCGAACGTGCTGGTCCGCCCCACCGCGCCAGGCATGTTGGTCACCCCATAGTGTACCACATCATTCACCACGAACGTGGGATCTTGGTGGGTGGTCGGGCGCGACGTCTCGACGCATCCGCCCTGGTCGATGCCCACGTCGACGATGACGGCGCCCGGCTTCATCTGGGCCACCAGCGACGCGTCCACCAGCACCGGGCATCGGGCCCCCGGGATCAGGACCGCCCCGATGACCAGATCCGCCTCCATGACGTACCGGCGGATGGTTTGCACGTCGGAGTAGATCGTGTGCACGTTGGCGGGCATGATGTCGTCCAGGTAGCGTAACCGATCGATGTTGACGTCCATGATGGTCACGCGGGCGTCAAGCCCGGCCGCCACCTTGGCCGCGTTCATCCCAACCACCCCCCCGCCGATCACCACCACATTGGCCGGCTCGACACCCGGCACGCCCCCCAGCAGGATCCCGCGTCCGAGCATGGGCCGCTCGAGGTACTTGGCCCCCTCCTGGATGCTCATCTTGCCGGCCACCTCGCTCATGGGCGTCAGCAGGGGCAAACGGCCCTGCCGGTCGTGGATCGTCTCATAGGCGATGGCGACGACGCCCGATTCCAGGATCGCCTCGGTCAGGTCCCGATCGGCCGCGAAGTGCCAGTACGTGAACACCACCTGACCGGGGCGCAACAGGGGCACTTCAGGCGGCTGGGGCTCCTTGACCTTGACGATCATGTCGGCCCGCCGCCAGACCTCGGCGGGGTCGGCGACGATTTCAGCCCCCTGCTCGGCATACTCGTTATCGGTCAGCCCGGACCCCAGACCGGCCTGTGTTTCGACCAGCACCTTGTGGCCCTCGGCACGCAGAAGCTCCACTCCCACCGGTGTCAGGCCCACTCGGTACTCGTCGGGTTTGGTTTCCTTCACTACGCCGACGGTCATTTGGAAAACTCCTGTGCCTGTCGCGCCGAAATGGTATACTACTGGGGTTCGGCGGCGTTGCCGGGCGCGCCAAGCCTACTGCCAGGTCCGGCCATTTTCAACGGCCTCGCCGCGGGTCGGGGGTCCTCGGGACATGGGGCGTGTCAAGCGGACAATCCTTGCGATGCTAAGCGGACTGGCGCTGGCGGGCTGCGCGAGCGCGCCTCGCACCGAGCCCGCACCGACCACCCTCCGTATCGATCGGACCAGCCTGGCCAACTCACCCCCCGTCTTCCCGGACGCCCAGTGGCGGACCCGGATCCCCCTGGGGCGCCGACCTCAGGCCGACCATATCTGCACGCTCTGCGACAACTACCAACTGGTTCTGATAAGGACGCCGGCCAAGTGGCGGGCGTTTTGCGAGCAGACCGGCCTGGACGACACCGCGACCCGTCCCGATTTCAGCGAGGGCATCATCGTGGGCCTGGTCGCCCGCGTCGGCGAACCGGTCGATCAGGCCTGGCCCACCGCCATCAGCGAGATCCGCCTGGGGCCCGACGGCACGGGCTGGCTACGAAGCCAGTTTCGTACGGGCCTGTACCGGCCCCTCCTCGTCGAACCGTACTGTAACCTCGCCTATGTAAAAGGCTTGCAACGTGTCATCCTCGTCGAGATCAACCGGCGCGCCTTCCTGACCACCCAGTAGCAGGATCCCGACCCGACTGAGGCCCGCATTCCCAGTGCGTCCTGACCGCCCGCCCGTGTTGCCTACGATCAACACGATCCCAAGAAGATGCCGCAAATCATCAAATGATGTTGTTCCAGGTAAACGCCCCCCTTGACCTGAGCCGATAGCCCAGTATAGAATCACGGTTTGAGAACAGGGGGTCGGGGGCGGACATCCTGTCTCGACGTGGCCCGCGGGCGTGCGATGCCTCGCGCGGTCACCGGAGGACCTCACCTCCACCAGTAGGCGGGCCACACGAGCACGCGAGACCCTCGGACCCGGACCTAGGATGGCGACGGCCGATCAACCCAAGACGCAGACTGGCGACCCGTCGGGCTCCGACGAGACCGGCGCCTTGCTGCTCCCCGACATCGCCGAACGCGTGTTCCACAGCCTACCCATTGGCGTGATCGTGTTCGACACGGCCCTGCGGGTGGTATCTCGCAACCCGGCGGCCGAGTCTCTCGTCCCTGCCGGGGAGCACGTCGGAGAGGTCCTCCAGCAGGTGACGGTGGAAGGTCGCTATGAGGACTGGGCCGCTCAATTGACACGGGTCCTGGACACCGCCCAGAAGGCTCGATTCGACAACATCAACTGTCGCGCGTCGGACGGGCAGGACCGCCTGGTGAACATGGCCTGCGTCCCCCTTACCGACCAGACCGACGGCCGGGTCCTTGGCGGCATGCTGGCGTTGGAGGACGTCACGCAGCAGGCCACGATCGAGAGGCGGTTGGCGGTCAGCGAGCGGCTGGCGGCCGTCGGCAAGCTGGCGGCACGGGTCGCCCACGAGCTCAACAACCCGCTGGACGGCATCCTGCGGTACATCAACATGGGCATCCGCGTCACCGAGCAGGACCAGGACGAGCGCGTGGTCCGGTACCTGTCGAAGGCCCGCAAGGGGCTAATGCGGATGACGCAGATCATCCGCGAATTGCTGGAGTTCAGCCGCGCGACGCATCCGGCCTTCGAGCAGACGACGGTCAATCACCTTGTGGAAGAGGCCGTCAAGGCCCTGAGCGACGAGGCCCGCGCCGGCGGCGTTACGCTGGCCCTCAGCCTCGAGGACCAGATGCCCCCGCTTCGGGCCGGCAACCTGTTCCAGGTCTACTGCAACCTGATCAAGAACGCCATCGACGCCATGCCGGACGGCGGGACGCTGATGATCGCCACCAAGCTCGCCGGTCAGTGCGTAGTGGTTCGCTTCGAGGACACCGGTGTGGGGCTGCCACCCGAGGCCGACCGCATCTTCGAGCCGTTCTTCACGACCAAGGAGCAGGGCAAGGGCACGGGCCTGGGCCTGGCTGTCAGTCGCGACATCGTCGAGCGGTACAACGGCCAGCTCACCGCACGGAACCGGCTCGGGGGCGGAGCGATCTTCGAGACCCGTATCCCGCTGAGCAGCTGCGCCGCATCCGAGGGCCGGGGACTGTAGTCGCCGGGCTGGGGAGCCTAGTCACATGTCCGACCCAATCCGCTTGCTCGTCGTGGACGACGACAGCATCATCGTCGAGTCGCTGTCGGAGTTCCTGCGGCTCGAGGGATACGAGGTCGACGGGGCCGAGACCGTTCGTCAGGCCCTGGCCCACCTCGAACGACAGAACTATCAGGTCGTCATCAGCGACGTGAAAATGGCGGACACCGACGGGTTCGACCTGCTCAGGACCGTCAAGGAACGGCACCGCGACGTCGTGGTGATCATGATCACGGGGTACGGCACGATCGACTCAGCCGTCGAGGCGATCAAGCTCGGCGCCTACGATTACCTGACCAAACCCATCATCGACGACGAGATCCGGCTCGTGGTCGAACGCGCCGTCAGCCAGCAGGCCTTGATCCGAGAGAACGAGGACCTGCGCAGACAGTTGGACTTGCGTTACAGCCTCGACAGCATCGTCGGGCACGACTATCAGATGCTCAAGATCTTCGACTTGATCGAGGCGGTGGCCGACTCGACCACCACCGTGCTGATGCAGGGCGAGTCGGGCACGGGCAAGAGCCTGGTCGCCCGGGCCATTCACCATCGCAGCGGTCGGCGGGACAAGCCCTTCGTCGAGGTCAGTTGCGGCGCCCTGCCCGAGACGCTGCTGGAGAGCGAGCTGTTCGGACACGTCAAGGGTGCCTTCACCAACGCCCTGAACGACAAGGACGGCAAGTTCAAGGCGGCCGATCGGGGCACCATCTTCCTCGACGAGATCAGCACCGCCTCGCCCGCGCTGCAGGTCAAGCTGCTCCGGGTCTTGCAGGAGCGTCAGTTCGAGCCGGTGGGCAGCAACCAGACCCAGACGGTGGAAACGCGCGTCATCCTGGCCACCAACAAAGACCTGGCCGTGGAGATGGAGGCGGGGCGGTTCCGCCAGGACCTCTACTACCGCATCAACGTCGTGGCCATCTCGCTGCCGCCGCTTCGCGAGCGGATCGGGGACATCCCGCTACTGGCCGACTTCTTCCTCAAGAAGTACTGCGCCCAGCTCCGTCGGGAGATCCTGGGACTGACCGACGAGGCGCTCGAATTGATGCAGCGACACACCTGGAAAGGCAACGTCCGGGAGCTGGAGAACTGCATCGAGCGGGCCGTCGTGCTGAGCAAGGGCGGCTACATCACGCCGCAGGACCTACCCGGCAGCGTGGTCGAGCAAACAAGTGACCTGGCCGTGACCGCCGCCCAGTACAATCCCACGTCCCTCAAGCGGGCGCTGGAAGAACCCGAGAAGCGGATCATCCGCGCCGCCCTGGAGGCGCACAACTGGAACCGTCAGGCAACGGCGCAGGCCCTGGAGATCAACCGGACCACGCTGTACAAGAAGATGAAGCGGTACGGCCTGGAGACCGAGGCGGTCATGGCGGGCCGCGAATCGTAGCAACACACCATCGTGGGGCCGGCTGCGCCGGGCGGTTTCTCAGCGGTGCGGATTGGCCGGCACAGCCGGCCCTATGCCTGTCCTCGCAGCCGCCACCGACTCCCCCGGGGGTCTGACTCGAATGCGTGACCCGCCCACACTGCCATTCCTGACACGCGACATCCCGCCAGTGCCCGGCGTGGTCAAGCAGCGGCGGGAGGACTTCCGCGTCGAGGAGGTCCCGCTCTACGAACCGTCCGGACGCGGCACGCACGTCTACTTCACCATCGAAAAAAGCGGCCTGTCGACGATGGACGCGACACGGCAGGTCGCCCGAGCGATGGGCGTCAACGAGCGTCAGATCGGTTACGCAGGCCTGAAGGACGCCCGGGCCGTGACGCGACAGGTCTTCAGCCTCGAACACGTCGAGCCCGACCGCCTCGCCGCGCTCGAGCTACCCAACGTCCGCGTGCTCGATGTCAACCGCCACGGGAACAAGCTTCGGATCGGGCACCTGAAGGGCAACCGCTTCGTCATCCGATTGCGTCAGACCGATCCCCAGCGGCTGGCCGACGTGCGGACGGTGCTCGATGTGCTAGCGCGACGCGGCCTGCCGAACGCGTTCGGCCCGCAGCGCTTTGGGCTGCGCGGCGATACGTGGCAGATCGGCCGGGCGATGCTGCGGCAGGATTGGGACGAATGCGTCGACGTCCTGCTCGGTCGGCCGGGCCCGCTCGACCGGGGCGACATTCTCAAAGCGCGTCAGCACTACGAGGCCGACCAATACGCCGCCGCCGCCGACGCCTGGCCCTGGGTTTTCCGCATGGAACGACGCGCTTGCCGAACCCTCGCCAAGACCGACGGGTCGCGACCGCGCGCGTTCAAGGCCATCGACAAGCAGATCAAGCGGTCCTACGTCTCGGCTTACCAGAGCCGGCTGTTTAACCGCGTCATGGCCGAGCGAATTGACGGGCTCGACCGGCTGTGGCCGGGCGACCTGGCCTATCGCCATCCGCAGGGCGCCGTCTTTGCCGTCGAGGATCTGGCCGCCGAGCAGCCTCGCTGCGACGCGATGGAGATCAGCCCGAGCGGTCCGCTGTTTGGCTACCGGATGAGTCAGCCGACGGGGCGGGCGGGTGAGATGGAGGCGGCGGTCCTGGCGGGGGAGGGGTTTGCGCTGGCGGACTTCCGCTCGCCCGGGGCCCTCACATACACAGGTTCAGCCTGGATCTTGA
>CAYOGX010000217.1:0-6999 GCA_964403235.1 uncultured Planctomycetales bacterium
CGTCTTCCGCGTCGGCTCGCCATCGCCGCCGACCCGCTCCACCTCGACCTTGCCGCCGACGACGCGGACGCGGACCCGCACGTTCCTGTCCTCAGGCGGCAGCAGCGTCACCGGAAATGGGTTGTGCCATTCCACCGCCTCGCCGTTGGTCGGGACCGGCAGGACGGGCGTTCGCTTGGCCTTCGGCGTACGCTGCTCCCAGTCGGCCAGGACCGACTCCCAATCGCGAATGGCCACGAGCGACTCGCGGAAGAACCAGTCGCGACGGACCACCTCGGCGACCCGTTCCGCGGACCGCAGCGGCTCGGCCCCCGCAGCCGATAGCAGGATCACGGGCAACCAGACGAACTGTTTTCGTCGACGCATAGGCCCTTCACCCAGGTCCGTCAGCGCGCCCGCCGTCGCTTCATCCCGCGACCCTCCTAACGCTACCCGGTCGTCCGCGTGTCGATTGTATCACGAACTCGCCCAGGTCCGCCCGAAAACGGCACTTAGCGAGGCTTTCGTCGCAGACATGCTGCGCTGAAGCCCTTCCGCTTGAGCTTCTGGACCACCTCAACGCCGCTGCGCCCAAGTCGCTGTCCCACGCGAGAAGCGAACGCGGCACGGCCGCTTAGAATGACCGTGCAGTCCGGATGGTCGGCAAACCACCGGGCGACGATGTCGCTGGACAGGCCGTCGCCCAGGGCATCATTGAGCCGACCGACGATTAGGTCGGGATGCCATGCGTCGTCGCCGACGGCGAAATCGATCGAGACGCGCTCGCCGATCCGGCCCGCGAACCCGTTGAGCATCAGGTTGGTGCGTGTGGCTTGAATCGCAAGGCAGTCGCGCCCGTAGATGCGGAACTCGAAGGGATGGCCAGATACTTTGCTCAGGAACACGGGCAGATGGCCATGGCCGGGGTCCCACACCGCCACCGACCCAACCCGTTCGCGCTCAACGTAACGGGCCAGCAGCGCGAACGCGAGCTCCGTGTCGACAGAAAGCGTGTCGAACTCCGGCAACCCGTGCCAGGCCTGCATCTGATAGGAGATCGACTTCCAACGAAACGATCTGCGACCGCGATCGTATGGGTCCGCCGGCGTCGAGACGGGACCTCGAAAGCCGTAGCGGTAGAGGACGTGTCCGGATCGGCCGGCCTTGTCACGGAGCTCGACGTTCTCGTGGCTCAGTATCGCATCAACCGTGTCTTCGAGGGGCCGGACGACGACGATCCAGACCTCGCCGGTGAGCGTCAGGTGTTCTTGCGCGCCGAGGAGAAAGAGCCGATGCACGCCCTCGCCGGCCTTGGCAGGGAGATTGGACACGACCAGATCGAACCTGCGTCCGCCCACACCGTCGTAGACGAGGCCCGGCTGAAACGTGACGCCACCCACTTTGTTGCGCTGGGCGTTCCATTCAGCGAAGGCGACGGCCAACGCGTCCCGATCGATGCCGAACACGCTCTCGCTCAGCCCCATCGAAGCAAGGAAGAGGGCGATGGGGCCATAGCCGCAGCCCAGGTCAAGGGCCGTTCGCCACGTGGTCCCTGCCGATGCCATCTTGCGGAGCAGAAAGGCGGTGCCCAAGTCAAGCTGATGCGAACTGAAGACGTCGACGGGGATGTCGAGAACGACCTGCCTCTTGGCCCATCGAACTGTCTGCGATTTCTTGTGGTATGCCTTGAGAATGGCCGCGTCCATGGGTTCCCGCAGCATCCTGAATCGCTGGGTGAGGGGAACAGATCCCCGGCCATTACCGACCGGGGCACCACTCGACGCCATGCACGTCAAACGCCTGCTGCCGCATCTCGCCGATTCTAGCGGCAATGGGGTCTCCTGCAAGTCGCGCCCGTCTGTGCAAGCATAGCGAGGTCACTGTCTCAGAAGCGTTGTCAGGTCGTGCCCACGCCGTTACCGTATTGAGCCCGGGTCACAGTGGATTCGGTCCACCGTAGGAGGCGATCGACATGCAGGGCATGCTGGATCTGGCCGGGCTCAAGCGGCTCGTCGACGAGGACCAGATCGATACGGTTCTGGTGGTGTTCCCCGACCACATCGGTCGCCTGATGGGCAAACGGGTCACCGGTCGGTTCTTCCTGGACGATCTGGCCGAGCACGGCATGGGGGCCTGCAACTACCTGCTGACGGCCGATATGGCGATGGAGCCCCTGCCGGGCTTCGCCTACACGAGTTGGGACAAGGGCTACGGCGATTTACTCGCCCGGCCGGACATGGCCACGCTCCGACGCGTGCCGTGGCTGGAAAAGACCGCCCTGGTCATGAGCGATCTGGTGGACGAGCAGACGCACGAGCCGGTGGAGGTCTCGCCGCGTCGGATCCTGCGTCGTCAGGTCGAGGCGGCGGCCGACGCGGGCCTGGCCATCATGGCCGGCAGCGAACTGGAGTTCTACCTCTACCACGAGACCTATCGGTCCGCCTGGCAGAAGCGTTATCGCGATCTGACGCCCAGCTCGGACTACATCATCGACTACCACATCATGAACCCGACGAAGGACGAAGGCCTGATCCGCCACATCCGCAACCAGATGGACGCGGCCGGCGTGCCGGTGGAGTTCAGCAAGGGCGAGTGGGGCCTGGGCCAGCACGAGATCAACCTCCGCTACGCCGACGTGCTGGAGATGGCCGACCGGCACGTGATCTACAAGAACGGCGCCCGCGAGATGGCGGCCCAGGCCGAGCGGGCCATCAGCTTCATGGCCAAGGTCGACCGCAAGGCCGCCGGCTCGAGCTGCCACGTCCACATCAGCGCGTGGGACCGCGACGCACGGCGAAACGTGTTCAGCGCCAAGGACGGGCCCAGCGAGACGTTCCGGCATTTCCTGGGTGGGATGATGTCGGCCGCCGCCGAGATGACGCTGTTCTGCGCACCCACCGTCAATGCCTACAAGCGGTTCCAGCCCGGGTCGTTCGCGCCGACACGGATCGCCTGGGGACGCGACAACCGCACCTGCGGGTTCCGCATCGTGGGGCATGGGGCGTCGTTGCGGATCGAGTCGCGCATTCCCGGGGCGGACATCAATCCCTACCTGACCTACGCGGCGGCAATCGCGGCCGGTCTAAACGGGTTGTCGCGGAAGATCGAACCGCCGCCGGAACTGACGGGGGACGCCTACAAGGCCGACGACGTGCCCCAGGTGCCCATGACGCTTTGCGAGGCCACCGAGGCGTTCGACGGCAGCGCGTTGGCCCGATCGGCGTTCGGCGACGAGGTGGTCGACCACTACGTCCGCCTGGCCAGGCTGGAGCAGGAGGCGCTCGATCGGGAGGTGACCGATTGGGAGCTGATGCGGTACTTCGAGCGGATTTGACAGCCCGACGGATCTTGGCAAAATGACCACATGGGTGCGACGGCTGGCCGTGCGGGGGCCCGCATGGCCGATCGGTGATGCGGTAGCGCAGGTCGATCCTTCGGTTGAGGCGAATCTGACGAGCGGCCGGGTGGCAGGGCCAAGCGACGCTTGGCCGGGGTCCGGCGGCCGGGGTCGCGTGATCAGCCATGTCGACGGAGCTTCGTTGCGACAAGTGCGGCAAGGCCTTGTTCGTGGAAGACCCGCCGGGGAGCCGCGTGGTCTGCCCGAACTGCCACGCCGAGCTGATGGTGCCGGCTGAAACCGACCGGCCCGTCCCCCCCGTGAAACCCGACGAAGGGGCTGCAGCGCCCAGTGAACCGGCGGCGCAAGACGCGGAGGTGGCATTGCACGAGGAGGGTGAGCTGTCTGAACGGGCGGTGGTCATCCTATCGGCCGCCTTGCCCTGGGGTGTGTCGGTGGTGTTCCACGCCGGCGTCTTCTTGGTGTTGCTGTTTCTGTTTACGGCCAGCGCGATCGTCGAGGACCCCGAGGCCGAACGCATCATCATCCCCGACGCCCGGCTGAGCGAAGACCCCGGCGCGATGATCGACCCGGGACAGCAGAACGTCGAGCTCCAGGCCGAGCGGACCCAGCGCCGGACCAAGAAGCACAAGTACCGCAAACAACCGGCCAAGGACATGTTGGCGGACGTGTCGAGCAAGAAGCAGAGCGACCTGAAGATCATCGGGATCGGGATGGGCGCCGGTGGTGGGCCGTCGGCCTACGACCTGAGCACCGACGGCGGCGAGGGGCCGAAGGCGTCCTTCTACGGGTCGGGCGGCAACGCCTACAAAATCTGTTACGTGATCGACCGGTCGGGTTCGCTGTTGGATACGTTCGATTACCTCCGCGACGAGCTTAAGCGGAGCATTCGATCGCTCAAGCCGCAGCAGCAGTTCCACGTGATCTTCTTCACGGGCGGTCGGCCCGAGGAGATGGAGGCCCGCAAACTGGTCTACGCCACGCCCGGCAACAAGCAGAAGGCCTTCAAGTACCTCGACGGCGTGGTGCCGGGCGGCCAGACCGCGCCCGGCGCGGCCCTCGAGCGGGCCTTCAAGTATCACCCGGAACTGATCTTCCTGATGACCGACGGCGATTTCTCCCCCGACGTCCTAGACCGGCTGCGGAAGCTAAACCGCGACAAGAAGATCAAGATCAATACCCTGTCGTTCGTCTTCAAACCTGGCGAGGAGCTGCTCAAACAGATCGCCAAGGAGCACGGCGGGACGTACCGGCACGTGGACGAGGATGACCTGGGACAATGAGGCGACCCCAACGAACAGCCCCGCGCGCGACGTACCGATGGGTGGACCTCGTGTGTTTCGTGGTGGTGCTGGTCGCTGGCGGGCGTGCCTCGGCCGACGACGTGTGGGTGGGCAAGCCCGGGCGCAAGCCCCTGAAGTACAGCAGCGTCCGCATCCAGGGCGACGAAGGCGGGGAGCTGGTCTTCCGAACCCGCACGGGCAATGAGGTGTCCAAGCCGATCGAGCAGATCGCCCGCGTCAACGTCGACGATGAAGACGCGCTGAACGAGGCCGAGGAGCTGTTCGCCAGCCGCGAATACGACGACGCAATCAGGGGCTACGAGAAGGCGAGGACCCAGACGGATCGCCCGTGGTTGAGACGATACGTCACAGCCAGGCTGATTGTGTGCTACGACGCGGAGGGTCGGCTGGTCGACGCGGTCAAGGCGTGGGTCGAGACGATCAAGGTCTGGCCGACCTACGGAGTGGGCCTGGCGCCCGAGAAGCTGGGCCGGAAGGGATCTCAAGCCCACCGACAGGCCCTGGACCAAATCAAGCAGGCCCTGTCGGGCGATCTGACGCCGGTTGCGACTCGGGCCGTCAAGAGGCTGCGAGCAGCCATCTGGCGGGTCGAGCAAGATCCCCGCGCCGGTGCCGTCGATCAGGATGAGCCGCCCAAACCCGATCGGACGGGCAGAGACCAGTCGGGGGTTCGCCCGCGTGATCGGACCGCTGCGGCACGCCCGACCGAGACCGTCAACGTGTCCGAGACGCTCGCATCGGCCAGGCGCCTGATGGACGATAGGCGCTACGACCAGGCCGTCTCCCAGATCAACCGCGCGATCTCGTCCGTGACCGAGCAGCGAGGCGTCAAGCAGCTGCATCGCCTGTTGGCGCAGAAAGGGACGTGCCTGATGGCCCAGGGCGACGCGTTGGCCGGGGACGACAAGGCCGACCAGGCCCGGCGGGCGTACGTCCATGGCGGGTTGGCGGCGATGCACGTCGTGACGTTCTTCCCCCAGAGCGCGTCGTTCATCGAGTGCCTGTACCTGGTAGCCAAGTGTCACGAGAAGATCGGACGGACCAAGCAGGCTATCGCCCTGTACCGGGAGTGCAGGGAGTTCGCGATCGGGCGAAAGCAGCCCAAGTGGAAGAACCTGTCCACGGAGGCACTGAAGCGATTGGACGTCAAGGTCGAGTAAACCGGCGTGGCCCCGCCGACGTGCATCTGCCACGGGCGCCAACAGAGGCGCTCGAGTGCGGCGAAGCGCCGACTCAAGGGTGGTGACGTGCCGACGAATGGCAAAAGGCCGGGAGGTAACATGCTTGAACGACGATTTCGACAGCTTGCGTTGGCCGCGACGATGTGTCTGTGTCTGGCCGGTCCGGCCGCCGCACAGCAGCGGGGCGCGCCGGCCGTGGGCGATGCGGACGTCCCGTACCTTCGCGTCTTCGTCATCCGGTCGGGACCGATCACGTGGTTCATCCAGATCCCCCTATCGATCGCGGTGTTGGCCCTGATCATCCGCTACGCCCTCCTCGTGAGGCGAAAGAACATCCTGCCGGACGAAACGCGCCAACAGATCCGCCAGTTCTTCCAGGCCAAGCAGTATCGCGAAGCGATGGAGTTCGCCGGCAACGACGCGTCGATGCTGGGCCGACTGGTCCATTCGGGGCTGCACGAGGCCCCCAACGGCTACGCCGCGATGCAGCGCGCCGTCGGCGAGTCGGCCGAGGACCAGTCCATCAAGATGCTGCGCCGGATTGAGGTGCTGAACATCATCGGCAACATCTCGCCGATGATCGGGCTGTTCGGGACGGTGACGGGGATGATCCTGGCGTTCTGGGCGTTGGTGGACATCGTTCAGAAGGGGGGCATGACGGACGCGGCCCAGTTGGCGGCGGGCATCATGTACGCCCTCGGCACGACGTTCTGGGGTCTGCTGGTGGCGATCCCGGCGCTGGCGGCCTTCTCCTGGTTCCGCAGCCGCATCGACGCTCTGACCGACGAGACCGCGATGGCGGCCGATGAGCTGATCGAGGTCTTCAGACCAGGAACCAAGAAATGAGACGTGCGACGCGACGGGACATGGGTGGCGTGGTCGTGGGAACGTGGAGCGGACATCGTGGCGCTTAGATACGAACCCAGACCGATCGATGTGAATCTCACGCCGATGATCGACGTGACGTTCCTGCTAATCATCTTCTTCATGCTGGTCTCGCAGATCACGCAGAGCGAGACCGATCCGATCCACGTACCGCGTCCGGTGGACAGCCAGGCCCGCGAGATGAAATACGCCAACAAGCTGATCATCACACTCGTGCACGACGGTGAAGGAGGGGTGGCGCGCTATAAGGCCGGCTCGCGACTGGCCGAGAGCATGGAAGAGGTCCAGGCCA
>CAYOGX010000218.1:0-6992 GCA_964403235.1 uncultured Planctomycetales bacterium
CTCGCGCTCGTGGTCCCGCTTCTTGATGTCCTGCCGCTTGTCCCGATGGGTCTTGCCCTTGGCCAGGGCCAGATCCACCTTGGCCAGCCCACGCTTGTTGAAGTAGATCCTCAACGGGACGAGCGTCTGGCCCCGTTGGGTGACCTTGCCCCAGAGCCGGTGGATCTCCCGGCGGTGGAGCAGCAGCTTGCGTGGCCGAAGCGGCTCATGGTTGTTCTGGTTGCCCTTCTCGTAAGGCTTTATATGGCAACCATATAGAAACATCTCGCCGCGCTCGATCCGTGCAAAGGCCTCGTCCAACGAGGCGTGGCCGGCCCGAAGGCTCTTGACCTCCGTGCCGAGCAAGGCGATACCCACCTCCATCCGCTCCAAAATGTGGTAATTGAAGCGGGCCTTGCTATTGACGATCCGCTTATTGTCTGGCGCCTTAGGTCCAGCCATCGCTACAGTTATATTACCACGAATGCGAAACTTTGCAACTCAGCCAGCCGTTACCTATATAATGGGGTGGCATCATGGCATCGACCCAGAAGTGCCCGAGAACGGACGCGACGCTTTCCAAGCGGAAGGAACGGCGTCTGATTACGGCCGCGAGGAACGGCTGCCAGGATGCCGCGCGCCAACTGATTGATGCGCACAAGGAGCGGCTCTTCGCGTTCGTCTGGCGGATCCTGCGGGACCATCACAACGCCGAGGAGATCTGTCAGGAGGCGTTTCTGCGAGCGTTCTCGGCCCTGGACTCGTTCAGTCAGGAGTACCGATTCAGCACATGGCTGTTCACGATCGCTTATCGACTGTGTTTGAACCGGTTGCGTCGGCGGACGCCGCTGTCGGGCGAGGTGGAGCTCAGCACCTTCGCGGGAGAAGGACAGGACGCGGGCGAGCAGATTGCCAACAGCGAAGAGGCCCAGCGGCTCAAGCAAGCGATTTGGGGGTCCGTGGACAAATTGTCGGTCCATCAGCGGGCCACGGTCTTGTTGTTCTATCGGGAAGGGATGAGCTGCGAGACGATCGGCAACGTGCTTCAGATGCCGGTGGCGACGGTGAAGAGCCACCTGCATCGGGCTCGGATTCGGCTCCGTGAGATGCTCACGCCACAACTCGCGGCCGACTGGACCGCCTTGCGGTTCTTCGGCGAGGGGGCGGGATAGCGATTACGTCGGTAGGCACAAGGTCTTTGTGAGGGCTCATATCGGCTCAAGCCGGCCTTCGGGGATGGAAATGAATTGCCGTCACGCTCAACACCTGTTGGACAGCTACCTGGATGGGAATCTACCGGCATCGTTACGTGCAGAGGTCCATGCCCATCGCCTGACGTGTTCGGAATGTCAGCGTGCCATGGTCGTGACCGAGGTGGCGGGGGACGTAATTGCCACGGATCGCCCCGAGCCGGTGTTGTCGTTGGGCTTTACCGATCGGGTCGTCGGCTCGATGACGCCGCCGCAAGAGCGCCGGGTGGCACGGATCGTTCGTTTCCGTCGTGCGGCCGCGTTTCTCGGGCCGGTGTTGAGCGCCGCGGCGGTGTGGATGTTGGTGGTTTCGATCATCCATCCCGTCGAGACGGTCCCGACGCCCGCGGGCCTGGTCAAGAGCGAGGTGGTCGTCCGGCCTTCGACGGGCGGTGCCGTCGAGATGGTCGCTGCGCCGACGGGGTCGGCCACCATCGTCGACGCGCTGGCCGAGGGCGTGCTCTCACCCGCCATGGCGACCTGGCGGGACACCCAGCGAAGCACGCGTGATCTCATGTCCCTGGGTCAGGTCATCTTCTGGGCGGCGGGCCAGTCGTTCGGCGCCCCGTCACCACAAGTCGTTCAAGATGCCGAGGCCGACGTCCTGCCTCAGGCTGAGTCCATATGGATGAACATGTTGGCCCCGAAGACCCCAGCCGAGACGGGCGACGAAGGCCCTGACGTCATCTAATGTCGACGCGGGCTTCGGATCAAAGGGGGCTTGTCGAGACCACGGGGCGTCCTGACGATCGTTTCTCCAACCGTCCGTGACTTCGCCGAGCAGAACCGTGTGTCAAGCAATCGCCGGATGGCGTGTCATCGTGATGATCGGCCTGTGGGCCGGTCCGGCGATGGCGGCTGCTCCCACCGTGGGGGCGTCGTCCGGGCAAGGACCTGGACCCGAGCCCGTCGCGTCGCTCGAAGACTCGTTTGCCCGCTTCATCCCGGCCGACGCGCGTGCCTTTTTGGAGATCCGCGACTTCGCGCGGCTTGGCACCAAGCTGTTGCCGCGCGGCGGGTGGGTCGAATGGACGCGGTTGGCCGCCGGACAGACCTCCCAGCCCGCCGTCACCGTCGAGTGGGGACAGCGGGTCAGTCGCATCCTCGGCATGACGCTGCCCGAGGCCATCCAGGGCCTGTTCGGCCGGCACGTCGCGTTGGCCGCACCCTCCTACCACGAATTGGCTGAAGGGGTCGTGTTGGCCCAGGCACCCGATGCCGAATTCATCCAGCAACTAATCGCCAAGAACAAGGCCAAGAAGCAGTTGTCCATCGCCAAGGTGCCGTGCTACTTGCTCGCCGAAGGCCTCTCGTTGGCGGTCAAGGACACCGTTGTGGTGCTCGGGCAGCGGCCCGGCAAGACGGGGCTGTTCTGGCGGACGGTGGCGCTGCTGGGCGGCAAGAAGGCCCAGGCCCTGGCAGGGACGCCGAGCTTCGTGACCCAGGCTGCCCAGCTCCCCGCGGGCGGTCAAGGCCTGCTTTATCTGGATCTGACTTCCTCCGAGGCCAACCCGCCCGCCGGAAAGGGCCGGGGGAGCGACGCCCAGCGGCTGTCACAGCCGTTCTGGTCGAGCTTGCGACGCGTAGCGGTCGGCCTGTACCAACGAGACGAGGGCGTGGACCTGGAAATCCGGGGTCTGCTGGATCGGCCTGTCGTCCGCGGCGGGCTCAAGGACGTATCGCTCGAGTCCATCAGCCGATTGCCCAAGTCCACGCTGTTGGTCTGGTCCCAGACGGCCGATCTGGCGGGGATGTACCGCCAGGTCATGGCGAATCGCGACCCCCAACAGGCGGCGCTACGGCTCAACCTGGAGGTGGTCCGGGCGCTGCTCGACCCGGTGGATCTGGAGAAGGACTTCCTGGAGAAGCTGGGCCCGCAGGTCATGCTCGTCTGCGGCTACGAACACGCCGACGAGCGCCGGTCTAACGGGTCGTACGACCTGCCGCTGGTCGCGATGATGATCGAGTCACGGGACGCCAAAGAGGCGACTGTGGTCCTCGAGCGGCTGGCGGAGCGATTCCTCGGTTGGATGAAGGTCCAGTTCACCCGCGCCAAGCGAAGCCTCGACCTGAGCCTGGCCCGGACGACCTACCGTGGCACGGTGATCTATCGGATTCCGTTGGGCAATCTGCTGGGGCGAAACAGCGCGTGTCCCTACATCGAGACGATGGAGCTGTGCTGGGCCGGCGCGGGGGGCTGGCTGATCGTGGCCACACATCCGGACCACATCCGGCAACTGATCGATGCGCAGCAGGCGCCGACCCATGAGACGCTCGTGTCCACGGCGGCGTTCGCGTCGGTGAACCAGCGGCGAGGCGTGTCGAGCCTGCTGCTGGCCCGACCCGCCGACACCGCCAACGTGCTCCAATCGTGGATAGACTACTGCTCGATACATGCACCGCACGTGTTCGAGCCCCTCTGGTGGAAACGGATGATGGTCCGCCGAGCGGGGCGTCGGGTCGAGTTGGGCATCATCATCAAGCAGGGGGCTGAGCCCGGCCGCGTCGTCGTCGGCGATCCCGTGCTGCCGGAGATGCCCGCAGCCGGTCGGCTCAAACCGGGAGACAAGATCTGTGCCGTCGACGGCATGACGCTGTCCGAGGACCACCCCGAAGACGATCTGCGCGATTTCGTGGCCATGAGGAAGGGACGGGGCGTAGTGCTGCGCGTCGAGCGCGCGGGCAAGCTGCTGGACGTCCGAATCCCACTGTCCCCGCCCGTACCCCTACCGATTGCGGCCGACATCGACCCGATCGGCTCGATGCGGCATCTGATCGGCCTGGGTCGAGGGGTCTCGGTAGCCGGATATGTCCGGTCGCAGGCCGAGCCCCATCAGTTCAACGCCACACTGGTGCTCCGAATGAAACAGGGACGGGGCAAATAAGCGTCCCTCCCGTCAGCCCGACGGTAATGTGGTCGGGGCACACCCCGCCAACCGGATACCCGAAAACGCCGCCACGCGGGAACAGATACGGCGGTGCGAACCCCCTGCTCGCACGAGCCGCCCTACCCCGAAAGACCCCGGTTGGGGAACGACCTGGCGGGGTGATATACTCACTGCATGACGATCAAACCCAAGGCCGTCGTCGCGATGAGCGGGGGGGTCGACTCGTCCGTCGCCGCTGCCCTGCTGCGGGATCAAGGCTACGACGTCATCGGCCTGCACCTGGACACGGGCGTCGAAACGGGCGCGGCCAGAGCCGACTCGCCACCGGACAGCCCCCCCCTTCCGGCGGCCGAACAGGTTCGACGCGTCGGCCAAGCCCTGGGCATCCACATCGAGAGCCTGGCCCGACATGCCGAATTCGAGCGGGTGATCCGAACGTTCGCGGACGAATACGCCCGCGGCCGGACCCCCAATCCCTGCATTGTGTGCAACGAGCGATTCAAGTTCGCCCACCTCATCGAGCACGCCGACCACGTCGGCGCCGAGATCGTTGCCACCGGGCACTATGCCCGCATCGTGCAGCGCGAGGGCAGCGCGATGCTGGCACGCGGCGTGGATCGCCCAAAGGATCAGTCCTACTACCTGTTCAGGGTGTCGCGGCGGGTGCTGCCCCGGCTGCGGCTCCCGTTGGGCGAGATGACCAAGCCACAAACGCGCGAACACGCCCGTGCCCTTGGGCTGCCCGCACTCGATAGGCCGGAATCGCAGGACGTCTGCTTCGCGAGTCGGTTCCCCTACGTGGAGATCGTTCGGCGGTACCACCCGGAGGCGCTGCGACCCGGCGAGGTCCACGAGCCAACCGGTCGGGTGATCGGGCAACACGAGGGGCTAGCGAACTACACGATCGGCCAGCGTCGCGGGTTGGGCATCGCGGCGGGCCAGCCGATGTACGTAGCCGGTATCGATGCGGCCGAGAACGCGGTGACGCTGGGTCCCAGGGAGGCGCTGCTGCAACGTCGGCTCGTCGGCAGCGAGGCGAGGTGGTTGGCCGATCCGCCCGACGGGCCGTTTCGGGCGCACGCCAAGGTTCGATATCGTCATCGCGCAGCGCCCGCGACGGTCACGCCCCTCGACGGCGACCGCGTCGAGACCGTCTTCGACGAGCCGCAATGGGCCATCACACCGGGTCAAGCGGTCGTGTTCTACGACGACGAAGTGCTCCTGGGCGGCGCTTGGATCGACGCCCGCTACGACGAGTAGGGCCCCAAGAGATCGAAACTCATTCCGAGCCAAGACCTTACGTGACTCGCCCGCGCAAGCAGATTGTCGGCAACGCCCGGTCTATTCCTCGCCGAAGGCGGCGTCGAAGGCGACGGCCGACGGGGCAAAATCGACCTGACGGACGAACGCACAGGCCTCCCGCGCGCCGTGCTCGCGGTCCATGCCGCTGTCTTCCCACTCGACCGACAGCGGGCCGTCATAGCCGATCTCGTTGAGCGCACGAATGATGGCCTCGAAATCGACGCTGCCCCGGCCCAAACTGCGGAAATCCCAGAACCGGCGCGGGTCGCCGAAATCAATGTGCCCACCGAACACGCCCGCCTCCGTCGGCGTGCTCGACCAGTAGACGTCTTTCATGTGTACGTGGAAGATCCGATCACCGAACCGCCGGATGAACTCGACGTAGTCCACGCCCTGATACCCCAGGTGCGACGGGTCGTAGTTGAACCCGAAGGCTGGATGATGCTGGATCGCCTCCAGCGCCCGCTCGGTGCTGGCGATGTCGAAGGCGATCTCGGTCGGGTGGACCTCCAGGGCGAACTTGACGTCCACATCCGCGAAGGCGTCCATGATCGGCCTGAAGCGCTTGGCGAAGTCGGCATAGCCCTTGTCAACCTGGTCGGGCAGGTTGGGCGGGAAGCTGTACAGGATCGGCCAGATGCTGCTGCCGGTGAATCCGTTGACGACCACGCGCTTGAGGTCCTTCTTGATCGCGGCGGGCGCGGCGTCGAAGAACTTGCGGGCCGCCTTGGCCGTGTCGATCAGCTCCTGCGCGGCGCGCTTCCGGACGCCCTCCGGCTTGCCGTCGCCCCAGACGGCCGGCGGCAGGATGGACTCGTGGCGCGGGTCGATGTTGTCGCACACCGCCTGGCCCACCAGGTGGTTGCTCACCGCGAAGCATTTCTGCTTGTTCCTGGTCAGTACCTCCCACTTTTGCTTGCAGTAGGTCTTGCTGGATAGGGCCTTTTGCACCTCAAAGTGGTCGCCCCAACAGGCCAGCTCGAGCCCCTCGAAGCCGAACTTCTTGGCCATCGGCGCCAGCTTCGTCAGCTTGAGGTCCGCCCATTGTCCGGTACACAGAGTCACAGGTCGCGCCATGATCGAATCCCCTTATCCAGTCGCGTTCTAGACAGCGGTGCAGGTTCCGTTGACGGAATACCGGCCCAGCAGAATACGGACCGCTGATGGGGCTGTCAAGCCAGACTGGGGCCTCGCAACGCAGTTGGGCCGGCGTCCTTCAGGACGGCGACGTCGGGAAGGATAGGACCTACCGGACCAAACGCCAGAGCGCGGCGTGCGAGCCCAGTGATCCCTCGATCGCCTCGAGTATCAGACAGAGTGCTACTCCTCGGACACGACCTTACGCAGCAATGTGGCATGCAGATTCAGTGCAGCCTCGATCTCCTCGAGCATGGCGTCTTGAACCGATCTTTCGGCGTTTAGCTTCTCTTTCAGCGCCGACCGGAAGGGCTCACCCCTCTGAGAAGCGCCGTCTCGCAGTTGGCGACTTCTGGCCCGTGCGCCTTGGAACGCCTCGAGCAATGCCTCGATTCTCTCTATCATTGCTTGGCACGTTTCGATACGAGTGTCAGTG
>CAYOGX010000219.1:0-6978 GCA_964403235.1 uncultured Planctomycetales bacterium
CGCGGAACGGGGGTCTTGATCGGCACCAAGACCGTTCTGACCTGTGCCCACGTCCTGGTCAAGGACCAGCAGTGGGGCGAAAACACCACCTTCACGCCCGGAAAGGACGGCAGCGACGAGCCCTACGGCAGGATCAATGTGGCCAGGCAGAAGGTAAAGAGCGGCTACTGGAACGAAGAGGACTCGAACTACGACATCGCCCTGATCGTCCTCGCCGACGCCATCGGCGAGCAGACGGACTACATGCGGATCGAGATCAAGCCAACGTCCTTCTTCGATAACGCCGGCCTGAACATTGCCGGGTATCCGGTGGACCTGGGCAACAGTCAGAAGCTCTATCACGCCTTCGGCCATTCGGACGGCGTGTACGGCAACCTAATCCGGCACGACGCCGACACCGAGAGCGGGCAGAGCGGGTCACCCGTGTGGACCTACAACGAGGGCGAGAACGAGCGCCGGCTCGTCGGCGTACATATCAGTGGCGGTGAGAGCTACAACTACGCGATTCGCATCACCGACAGCTTCTTCGAGTGGATAAATGATACCCTAAAAGAGTACGACAGCATCCACTACACGACGCCGCCGGGCTCCAGCGACGACGGGGGCTCCGGCGGCAATGTCGGGACGACCGGCGGCCAGGGGACGGGCCCGGTTCCCGGGCTTGGGTGCCCGAGCGCCGGGGCCTTGGCATTTATGGCCCTGACCGTGCTCGCGTCCGGCGTCATTCGCTCGGTCAAACGCACTCGCGGATGACATACGCCGCCCGCCGGGATGGGGGGCCAACGGCAACCCGACCCGAGTGGCTGGGTACTGGGCGGCTCGAGCGTCCTGCATTATCGGACCTACCTCTCCATACGTCTCCGGGGTAGAGAAAAAACTAAGAAACGGCTTGACCGCGGCCGATGAGGCGCCTACATAAAGGTGCACTGTAAGTCCACGGGGGGCTTCGCAGGAGAAGCGGACGGTACTCGGGGAGGGGTGAGAAAGCCGCGAGGGTGGTTTTCTCAGGTCGGTTTTCGCTCTCTCGTTTGACGGTTCAGAGACCATCTTCGCCTTGTGTGGGTAAGGAGACGATGTAATGCGCATACGCGTTGTAACGGCACTCGTGTTGCTGGCTCTGGTGGGTACCGCGAGTGCGGCTTTGATCGAGCCCTATCACAGGAGCGTTTCTCTGCAGTCAACCAACTTCACGACATCGATCACGATCCCCAAGTTCGATACGAGCACGGGACGGACGTTGCTGTCGATCGAGTTCATCCTGAGCGGGCACGTCCAAGGCGTCGTTCAATTCGAGAACGAAGATGCCAATGCAGCCACCGTGATTGCGAAGCTTCAGGCTGAGCTCGAGCTCACGCGGCCGGATCCCAATAGCGTGCTGGTCGTGACGATCCCGGTCTGGGACAACAGCCCGGGCGAGGATCTCCCTGGCTACGACGGCACCACCGATTTCGCCGGTCTGTCGGGGCGGACGTACGATGACCCGAACGTCATTTACGGCGACAAGACCGAAACCCAGACGACGTCTCTGTCGGCCGACCTGGCCCTGTTCTCCACCACCACTGGCGAGACCATCACCTTGTGGGTGAAGGGTACGGGGACCTCCTACGCCTCCGGACCGGGGAACATCACGTCGTCGTTCTCCACGGACGCTTCGGCCGAGGTCACGGTGAATTACTACTACATCCCCGAGCCCGGCATGATGGGGCTGCTGACGTTGGGCGGCCTGTTCGGGTTCCGGCGGAGGTGGCTGAGATAGAGAGCCTTCCGGTATTCGTTGCAAGGAAGGGACCCATTACCGGGTTAGGATCATATGGCCCCGCATCGTGGATGCGGGGCCTTCTTCTTGCGCCCCGCCGGCCAGGCAAGCGCATCGGCGCCGCAGCGCGTCGGGATTGGGCTGCCCGAGCGTGGTTGGTTATCAGACCTGCCCCTCCATGCGCCTCATCGCGGTACGCGTCTCTTCAGTCTCTCGGCCGTCGTCCATGGCCACAATGGCCCTGCTGCGGGGGGCGGTCCCGGCCGCATCCCGATCGATGCGCGTTTGCACCAAAGTAAAAAACCCAAGGGAAGCACTTGACTGGCGCCGGGCACGCGCGTTACCATACTGCTAGGATGTACGGATGGGATTCTTAGAAGGAGCGGGGGCCTTTGGGGAAGGATTGAGGAAGCCGCGAGGGGACTCATCTCAGGTCGGTCTTCCCTTTTTCGCTTGAAGGTGCCAGGGCTATCTTCGCTGTGTCTGGATAAGGAGGCGACCGAATGCGCACCGGCGCTGTGACGACAGTCGTGCTGTGGGCTCTGGTAGGGACGGTGAACGCGGATTTCATCGATTACTACGGGAGCGTTCCGCTACAATCAACAAGCTTCTCGACGTCGATCACCGTTCCCAAGTTCGACACGAGCGGCGGGCTGACGTTGCAGTCCATCGAATTCATCTTGGGCGGGCACGTCGAAGGGATCGCGCGGTTTGAAAACCAAAGCCCCAGTGCCGCCACCGTAACGACCGAGCTTGAGGCTGAGCTAGAGCTCCAACGGCCCGACACCAGCGTCCTGGTCGTGACGATCCCGTTCTGGGATAAGGTCGAGGATGTCGATGCCTACGACGGGGTGCTTGATTTCGCGGGCCCATCGGGACGCACGTATGATGACCCGAACCTCATTCACGGAGACAAGACCGAAAGCGCCACCTATTCTGGGGGGTTAGACCTCGCCCTGTTCTCCACCACCACCGGTGAAACCATCATCCTGCCGGTGATAGGCACGGGGACCTCCTCCGCCACAGGACCGGGGAACATCACGACGTCGTTCTCCACAAATGCTTCGGCGGAGGTCACGGTGAGGTACACCTACATCCCCGAGCCCGGCATGATTGGGTTGCTGGTTTTGGGCGGCCTGTTCGGGTTCCGGCGGAGGTGGTTGACGTAGGGCGGCTAGCAGTATTTGTTCCCGAGGGGAACCCATTACCGGGTTAGGATCATCCGGCCCCGCATCATGAATGCGGGGCCTTCTTTTTGCGCGCCGCCGGCCCGTCTCCCGCCGATACACGCTGGCCGGCACCGGTGGCCCTACGGACCCGCCCCCGCCTGTTCGAACAGATGCGCGGGCATGGGCCGAACCTGGCAGACGATCGGACTGAAATCCATCAGGTCGAGCACCTGTCTGTGCACGTCGATCCCGGGGGCCACCTCGATCAGCTCGATCCCATTGTCGACCAATCGGAAGACCGCCCGCTCGGTGACGTAGAGGACGGCTTGGCCAACCTGTCGTGCCCGGTCGGCACTGAACGATATCTGTTCCACCTGGGCGACGAACTTGCGGATCTTGCCCTCGCTGACGATGCGCAGCTTGCCGTTCTCGACCTTGACCCGGAGTCCGCCAGCGGTGAACGTCCCACAGAACGCGAGCCGTTTGGCCGTCTGGGTGATGTTGACGAACCCCCCCACGCCGGGCATCTTCGTCCCATACTTCGAGACGTTCACGTTTCCCCGCGCGTCCATCTGCGCGCCGCCCAGCGCGGCGAAGTCCAGGCCCCCGCCGTCGTAGAAATCGAACTGCGCGGGCTGATCCACCACGGCGCGCGGGTACATCGACGCCCCGAAGCTCATGCCGCCAGCGGGGATGCCGCCGATCGGCCCGCTCTCGACCGTCAGCGTGAATTGATCGATCAGCCCGCGTTCGGCCGCGATCCTGGCGATTCCTTCAGGCATACCTATCCCCAGGTTCACGATGGCGTTGGGGGGGATTTCGTCGCAAGCCCTGGCCACGATGATCCGCCGCTCGTCCATGGGCAGCGGGTCCAGGCCCGCCCCGACTGGGACGTCAGGCGGCTGGGCCTCACAATAGGCTGGGTTGAATTGCTCGGCGAAGGTCTGGTCGTGCTCACGGGCCTCGGCCACGACGATCCGATCCACCAACACGTCGGGCACCTTCACGGTTTGCGGATCGGAGGGCCCTTCGAGCCGCTCGCGCACCTGGGCGATCACGACGCCGCCGGCGTTGTGCGCTGCCTGGGCGATAGGGAGCATCTCGCCGAAGATGGCCTCCTTGTCCATGACCAGGTTGCCGAGCGGATCGGCGGCGGTCGCACGGATCAGCCCGACGTGAATGGGAAACGACTTGTACCACAACCACGTCTGACCCCCCAGCTCGATCCGCTCGACCAGGCCGGGCGGTGTCCGCTGATTGAGGCGCCCGCCGTGCACGGCGGGGTCGACGAACGTTCCCAGCCCAATGTGCGTGATGCAACCGGGGCGCCCGGCGGCGATGTCCCTGAACAACTGGCAGATCACCCCCTGGGGGAAGTTGTAGGCCTCGATCCGCCCGTCGATGGCGAGCTTGCCGAGCTTGGGCGCCAAGCCCCAATGACCGCCGATGACCCGCTTGAGCAGTCCCTCGTGGGCGAGGTGGTTTGCACCGCGGGTCTTGCCGTCTCCCTGTCCGGCCCCGTAGACGACGGTCAGGTCCCTCGGCCTGCCGCTATCGAGGAACCGTCGCTCAAGGGCCGACGTCAACGCTTCGGGGTGTGCGGCCCCCACGAAACCTCCGGAGGCAACCGTCTGCCCGTCTTCGATCAGGGCCACGGCCTCATCGGCCGTGCAGAGCTTCGCCGCTAGTCCTTCGGTCACCCGCGCTGTCCCCTGTCAGTCTGCATGGCCCGTTCGTTCACTTGCCCGCGTAGTCGTGCATCGCATTGACCAGCGCCGCCTTGGCCGGCGGCAGGCTGATGTAGTCCGATTCCCAGAGCAGCAGCTCCGGCGCCTTGAGTCGCTCGGCCAACTGGATGTCGCTACGGAACTGCGCCTCCGACCTGATCCACCCGAACAGCCACACCGGCACCTTGCCGCCGGTCTCTTTCTGAATCGCACGATGGGCCAACTCGGGGGTACCGCCCTGACGATAGTAGCCCGCCGCGACGATCTCGTCGATCAGGCCCTCGCTGGACCAGGTTCGGACGTCCAACAACAGACCGTTGATATTGTCCTTGTAGGGCGTGTCGTCGGGCCTGCCGCGGTAGCCCCACGGGTTGTGCACCATGGCCGAGATGATGATCCGCCGGTCCTGCTTCTTGATCAGGGCGTGGGCGTCGCGCATGAAGACGGTCTGCGGCTCGGCCCGGATGCGAACCCATCGCTCGTCGCCGTTGGGGATCGACGTGGGGTCTACACCGTATCTGGCGCGGAACCGCTCGACGTTCGGACGCTCGTACCCGTGGATGGCCACCCCATCGCGGTCGGTGTGCGGGTTGTCGCGGACGTCGCCGGTGCGGATCCAGTCGAAGAAGATCCCGTCCGGACGGTAGGCCAGGATCTCCTTGACGAGCGCGAGCTTGTACGCGCGGACCTTGCCGAACGCGAAGCTCTGCTGCGACCGAAACGCCCTACCGTCGCGCCGCACCCAGCGCGAATCCGGATTCTCGCGCGTGAACCGGCTGGTCAGTCCCCAACCGTGATCGTCCTCGTTGATGCTCAACCAGGCGTGGACCTCGAGCCCGATCTTGCGTCCGTAGGTGAGGCACTCGGCAAACGCGTCGAAGCTGCCCCAGTCATAGGCCTTGAGCTTCTCGTTCACCCAGGCCGACGATTTGTCGCGGTGGTAGTTGTCCTCGTCAAAGCCGTGCAGCGGTTCCATGAGCCGACTCAGATAGCAGGCCCGCCCGCCGTCGAAGCATCGCCAATAGACGCGGGTCCACCCGCACTGCTTGCAGCGATCGAGGATCTGACGGACCCCTGCGGGTCCCCAGGCAGGTGCGGGTTTGCGCAGCATCCAGTCCGAGTGCGTGATCGGCGAACCCAGCCGCACCTTCTTGCGAGCGCCCCCCTCGCCTCGCACCCCGCCGCCCAGCGCCAACACGGAAATGACTGTGACCACGAATCCCAATCTCATCCGAACGCCTCCACGGGACCAGGCAGACCACGGTAGTAAGTATCCTGCCGCCGGGGGGTGGTCAAGCGTGGAGGACGGACCGGGATTCGGCGCTCGCCGGGGCAGATAACGTTGTCGGCGAGCCGATCGGTCTATTCCGACCGGGCCACGGCCTGGCGCCAGGCGGCCAGTCGGGCGCCGGCTTCGTCGCGCGAGATCGTGGGGGCAAAGACGTGGTCGGTCTGCCAGGTGGCGGCGACGTCGTCGATGGAGGCGTGCAGCCCGACGCCCAGTGCGGCCAACAAGGCCGCGCCAACGCCGGTGGTCTCGAGAACGTGCCCCCGTTCGACGGGGATGCCGAGCAGATCGGCCTGGATCTGCATCAGGAGGTCGTTGGCGGCGGCGCCGCCGTCGGCGCGGATGACGTCGATGGGCCTGTGCGTATCTCGGGCCATGGCCTCGACGACCTCTGCCACCTGAAAGGCGATGCCCTCCAGCGTCGCCCGGGCGAGGTGGGCGCGGGTCGTGCCCCGCGTCAGACCGACGATCGTGCCGCGCGCGTCCGGCCGCCAGCGCGGCGCGCCCAGGCCCACGAAGGCCGGCACGAACACCACCCCGCCGCTGTCCGGCACGCCGGCGGCGAGCGACTCGATGTCGGCGGCCTGCTCGATCAGACCGAGACCGTCGCGAAGCCACTGCACGGCCGCCCCGGCGACGAAGACGCTGCCCTCCAGGGCATACGTCGTCGTCTCGGGCGTCTCCCAGGCCATCGTGCTGAGCAAGCGCGTCGTGCTGGCGGTCGGACACGGACCGGTGTTCAACAAGAGAAACGCGCCCGTGCCGTAGGTGCACTTGGCCTGGCCGGCCGCAGTGCAGCAATCCCCGAACAGGGCCGCCTGCTGATCCCCCGCCACCCCGGTGATGCCGATGCCATCGGGCAGCCAACCCAGCCCCTGGGTCCGGCCGAACGTCCCCGCGCTGGCGCGGATCTCCGGCAGGACCGATACCGGCACGTCCAACGTCTTGGCGCACCAGTCGTCCCATCGGCGATTGTTGAGGTTCATCAGCAGCGTCCGCGACGCGTTGGTCACGTCGGTGACGGGGTCCTCACCACCC
>CAYOGX010000220.1:0-6956 GCA_964403235.1 uncultured Planctomycetales bacterium
TGCCCACCGAGGACGAATGGGAATACGCCTGCCGCGGCGACAATGCCGGGCGTTTCTGCTTCGGCGACAACGCCGACTACGCGCGCTTCTACGCGGAGTGTCAGGGGTACCGCTCGGGGACGCCCGTGGTCGCGCAGCGGATGCCGAACGCTTACGGGCTGTTCGACATGCACGGCGGGTTGTGGGAGTGGTGCGACTCGCGGTTCCCGCCGGAGCTCGTGACTGATCCCCGCGTGACGGCGGTGCAGAAGGAGAGCCTGTACGTCCTTCGCGGTGGCGCGTACTATTCACCGGCGGTGCGTTGCCGCTCGGCCCAGCGGAACTACAGTGACGTCCACACCCCGGGGATGTACTGGGGGTTCCGCGTTGTGATGGAGACGATCGAGCAGTGACCGGCTCGGTGCGGCCAATCGCGATGTGTCTGACCCTCGTGGCGGGAGGGGCATGCACCACGGACGGTGGCGGTTCGTGTCCGGGCTGCCCGTCCGTCGAGACCCGGTATGCGTTCTTCAACGACTCGCTCCGCTTCTACGCGGCACTGGCGCTGCGCGTACACAGCGAGAACGGCGAGTCAAACGACTACGCGATGACGGCGCTGCTGCCGCCCGGGGCGAACGAGCGCGGCGATTTCCTGGAGCTCCTGGGAGCCGGCTGTCCGAGCTCGCTCGATATTCGCATCTTCCTGTACCGGCGGGTCAACGAACACATCCCCATCGGGCTGGATGAAACCGAGGCCGTCGAGTTGACGCCCATCGTCGCGGGCGAGGTGCTCGGCGTGCCCGCCTGCGATGTAACGCAACTCGACATTTACAGCTTCAACAGTTTGGATGCGCCGGAGGGCACCGCGCGGTTGGAGTTCCCCAATTCCGGGCGCCTGGAAGCGGAGATCCGTCGCCGCGGTCCGTTCGGCGATGACGTATACGGCGATGACCTTGTGACATGGGAGGTGCACGGGGTGGACCCGGACCTCGCCGCGTTGGGCCCACCTCCGCTGGCACCCGAGCACCCGATTGCCGGCCGTGTCGTGCTCGCCGACGGGACCGGGCTTGAGGGCATCGGGGTATGGCTGCAAACGGGCTTCAGGCGACGGGAGCCGGACCTGGATCCCAACAACGACCCGGACGAGGGCTACGGGAACCCGATCGCCGTGACCAAGACCGACGCGACGGGGGCGTTCGCGTTCTATCGGCCGGCGGGCGGGTATCGCGTCCGCGTCTTCGCCGACGATTACCTGTTTCGGCCGAGGCTGGTGGACATCGAGTCACCGCTCGAGAACATCACCATCGTGGCGGAACCACAGTGACATTGCCTGGCCCCATCGAGTTCGTTCGTCCGCACCCAACGCGTCAGCGGCGCCGACGGACCCGTCGCACCAGAACCATGCCGGTTCTGCATGGATTGGTGTTATTGGTGGCCTGTGCAGCGGGTCAGGGATGCGACCCGGCGCCGTCCAACCCCTTCCAAGATCTCAAGCCGATCGCACTGGACGGCAGGCCCCACACCGGGTCCGGTGACAGCGTGGCATTGGGTTGGCTGACCGAGGGCCAGGTCATCCGCGTGAAGGTGTCCGGGGTGGCAGCGGGCAGGGCGTTGATCCTCGTGGCTGAAGACGCCCAGCCGCCGACGAAGGGCCTGCTGGCCGGCGGCGGACCGCTCAACGCCTTCTTCGATTACCGTGTCCAGGTGGCCGGGTCCTACTTCGTTATGGGTCACGAGGATCCGGGGATCTCCGCCGGGACGTACCAGTGGACGTTTGCCGTCATGCCGGGGGATCCGGACTACCATCCGCCAGCCCGGCAGATCGTACGCGTGATCTTCGAGGAGGGGTACCTGACCGACCCGGGGCTGGTGGACCCGGTATCGTTCAGCGAGGAGGAGCGGCAGTTGATGGTCGCTATCACCGACCTGGTTCGCGAGGGGGTCGTCGAGCGTTTGCACCAGATCTTTGACGGGACGCCGATCGTCATCCAGAGCGAGGACGAACCCCTGCCAGAGGTGCCCTTCTCCCAACTCACCTTCCTTGGCGAGCGCAGGCTAGCCCAGGAAGGCGACACGTGGCACCTGGGCGAACTGAGGCTGGGGGGCGAGCAAAAGGAGTGCGATGACGTGGTCGTCTTCGGTGAGATGCTGCCGAACGGCTCGTTCCTGGACCCGGGCAATCGGATCTTCGACGACCAGGCAGTTGTCTACGTCGGCAGCTTCCAGGGCCGGGGCGAGCACTGCCGGTCGGCCGTCGTCAGCTCCATCAACAACATGATCCTGGCCCTGGCCCATACGGGGGCCCACGAGATCGGGCACCTGATCGGTCTGCACCATGTCGTGTTGCCTGACATCATGCGCTGGGCCCCGTCGGCGGCCTTCCAACGCGAGCTTCCCCTTGCACGCGCGCAGGTCCAGCGCGAGGGAGGGGGTCCGATGACGGTCGTGACCACGCTGGTCCAGGATCCGGCGTTCTACTTCCGCGCGAACTTCGATCCACCGTAGGGCCGGCTGTGCCGGCCGATTGGGGGGCACACGAGAGCGGCGATGAGGCCGGCCGGCCTTCCGTCTTGAACGGCGGTCAGACGTTCGACAACGCGTGACTCATTTTCCGAAGTACCGTTCGCACGCACTCTGGTTGGGGAAGAAGCCCAGCCGAACCAAGTCCTGGCAGGCGCCGGTCGACCCCGTCAGGGGACTGGCGGTCGGGAGGAAGAGGTTGTGGAAACGGGCGAACCCCAATCCGGCGGCGAACCCGCGCTGCAGCCCCGGCTGGCCGACTACCGTATTGGCCGTGATCGGTTGGGGCGCGCCGAGCCCCGGCATCCCGCCTGCCACCGAGCCGAGGCCCGAGAGTGACGAAACGCTTCCGGCCGACAGGGCCGATTCCGCCGCCTCCTTGCCCCCGCCGACGATGCCCGACGTCGCCGCGGCCGCCCCCACCATCGTCAGAAAGCTCAACTGCTGGACCCGTGGACCCGGCGCGGTGTACCCGGACCGTGCGGGCTGGGTCGTTGGACGTGATGCAGCGCCCGCCGCCGCCGTCGTCACCCTGACCTCGTGGACCGCCCCACCGTCCGCGGCCAGCTCGACCACCTCGATCGCCTGCTCGACCGGCAACGCGGTCGCACGACCGGGGCGGTAGAAGATGTCCCCTGCCTGTTGCTGACAACCGCCGGCCAGGAGGGCAGCCACGCCGGCCACGGTCCACCATCGCCTACGTTCGAGTGTCATGCCGGGCCTCCGATGAGACAAGGCAGGTCGGTCCTCGGCACCCATGATTCTATCCGACCCGGCCGGCCACCACAATCGGTGCGGTGTCGATCGAATCCGGGGCGGCGATCCGATCACCACCGCCATTCGAGCTGGACGCCATAGACGACCTTGTCGTAGGTGAAGGGCTCGCGACCGTAGCGAGCCGTCAGGCTCGAATCGGCGTCCGTCCAGTGGATGATCCCGTGCAGGATCAGGTCGCCGTACTCGAGATCTTCCAGGAGCTGCTGGGAGACGGAGAAGGCGTAGGTGGCGATCAGGTCGTCTCGCTTGCGGCGTCGGGCGTCCAGTCGACTGTCTTCGCGGTAGTCGGCAACCAGCCAGTTCGCGTTGAACCGGAAGACCAGCTCCTTGTCCGGAAGGATCAGGTAGCGATCGGGAGCCCAGGGGTTGAGGATGGGCAGGCCCAAGCCCAGGTAGAAGCTGTTGGTGTTCCGGTCGAACTCGGTGCCCTTCGTCGAGATCGAGTCGTAGCGATAGCCGATCGCCAGATCGCCGGTCCGCGTCGTGCCCGGCAGCGGGCGGAACAGGAAGCTCTGCTCGACGCCGACGCCGTTGATGATCCCGTCGCGGTCGTAGGACGGCGTGGTGTCGAACTGAAAATCCCGCCCGTTGAGTTGGTAGAACACGAACGTCCGATCCGGACCGAACGGGACGTTACCGGGCCGCCATTGGTACTGGATGCCCGGTGTGATGGCGTGGTTCGACAGGAACTCGTCGTTGCCCAGGAGGGTGTAGTCGTAGTCGTATTGGAGGCTCGCCTCCCAATGATCGCCGAGCCATCGTGCGTATCGGATCGAGCCGCCATAGTCCTGGTAGTCGAACTCGTCGATCTCGAAGTGCCAGGCGTGCCCGAGCCTGGCACCGATCCTGAGGTCGTGGTCTTCGGTGGCGATCGGGGCGTAGTGGATCTGGAGGCCGGAGGCAAACTTGCCGTCGTCCTGCCCGGTGATGAGTCCCAATCCGCCGGTGGTGTCGCCCAGGTACGAGACGTTCGTGTCGTAGGCCAACCCGATCTGGGTATCGACGCTGAACACCTCCCGCCGGGCGCGGCGGCGATAGTGCCGGACGGTCTCGACAAGCTGGGGGTCGGGATCGCCGAACTCGGCCATGTAGTCCAGGGCGCGGTCGAAATCCGCCATGGCCATGTACGCGTTACGCAGACGCAAATCGGCCAGCCCGCGGTAGTACCACAGCCACGGGTTCTTTGGTTCGAGCGCTTCGATGGGTTTCAGCGCCTCGAGCGCAGCCCGGGGGCGGCCGGACTGCAATTGCGAAGCGGCCGATTCCAGCGCCGATCGAACCGTGTCCTCCTCGTTCGCCTGGGCGTGTGCGACCTCGATCCCGACGACGGGCACGAGCAGCGCCAATCCGACAAGGGCGGCTCGCGTCGCCGTCAACCAGGCCACGCGGATCCGGAACAGGACGGCCGTCTTTCGGTGCGAGGCGTTCGTGCGTCTTGCGGATTGGGGTCGCTGTTGTGACATGACGCTCCCGATCGTCAGGCGAGCCGCATCATACATCAATCACTTGCGTCCGTCACCTCGTTTGTGCCGATGTCCGCCGGATGGACAGGTCATACGTGCATACGAGCCCCAGCGCCACGCGCGTCACGGCGCGAAACGCATGAGCGGCTCGACCTCCGGCAGCTCGATCTGCTGGCCGGGTGGGGGCGGTGCGATCCGCGTCAGACGGCCCCGGGCAAAGGCCAGGAACTGATACGACGGGTCGTCGAGGGGTTTGTTGAACGTGAACCGCACGGTGCGGATACCGGTGGGTTCGACGGCCTGCACGGTGGCGGCAAAGTCGGTCGTCGCGTAGGTGGTTCCTGCTGGCGGCGGGGGGGCGCTGGCCACAAACAGGGCCTCGAAGGGCAGGTCCAGCAACACCGACGACGGGAACGTCAGCGTCATGGTCCGCTCGCCGTCGCGGTGCCACACCACCGCCCTGCGACCCATCTGAAGGGCGAAGATCCGAATGGCGTAATCGTCATGGATCACTTGCCAGGTCGGCAGCACGGACAGCGCGAGCAGGCTGGAGGGACTGTTGAGGATGAAGACCGACCGCGGGGCCGGCGCGGTCCGGTCGATGTCGGCGTTGGCGATCGCGTCGCGGTCGAGCGACGCCATTTTCGTGAAGACCGTGTCGTGCAACCAGGTTGCCGGAACGGCCAGGACCACGCCGACGGTCACGAACAGGCCCGCCAGCGCCAGGCGGCCGTACCGCCGTTCGGCCATCAGCGCGCGAACCGGGCCGAGCCGGTGCAGGAGCAGCCCGATCAGCAGGGCGGTCCCGACCGAGGCGTTCATCAACAAACGATCGGAGGGCGGGGTCACGCCGGCCACGGGAAACAGGGAGACGAGCGTCCATGCGAGTGCAAACCCGGCCAGGCGCGACCATCCGTTCGCGCTACGGGTGGGCCCGAGGGTCCGCCACAAGACATAACCCAACCCGGCCAGGACGAGCACGCTGGCGCCGGCCACGGGCCAGACCAGCTCGGGCCCGGCGAACACGATGTCCGTGGTCAACCCGAGCAACAGGGCCATCAACCCGAGCGGGATCAAGGCCAGGTACCGCACCAGGTATCCCAGTGGCGCCGACCACGGCATGAGGTATTGGACCGACTGCGCTCCGTAGCCGCCGGCGACGTAGAAGACAACGTAGCCGGCCGTGAGGACCACGAAGACCCACACCAGAGGCGACCGCATCACCCGGCGACATCCGTCGCGGAGCGATTCGCCCGCCGATCGACGGTCGATGAGCAGCAGATAGAGCACGGCGATGGGCATGGCGATCAGGCCCGATTCCTTGGACCCGAAGGCGAGCAGGAAACACAGCATCGCCGCGAGCAGATAGCCGACGCGTCCGGTCCGCTGATGATGGTGAACGGTCAGGAGCGTAGCGACGGTGAAGAGTGCAGCGAGCAGCGTGTTCCGATTGGCGATCCACCCGACGGGGATCACGTGGCTGTCCTCGAGGGCGAGCAGGGCAAGGGCCCAGAGCGCCGCGGCCGGCGGCGCGCCGAGGTCGCGGAATAGCCTGAACGACAGGGCCAGGAAGATCCCGAACAGCACGAGACTCGTCAGGTGGTAGCCCGGCGCCCAATCGTCCCACAGCCCAAAGTCCATGAGGATGGTGAGGCTCGTGACCGGCCGGAAGAAACGGGCCTTGAAATCGCTGCTGGTCCACCAGGGGAACACGCCCCATCGGCGCATCGTGTCTTGCGGTGTCGGTCCGGCGCCGAAGTCGTAGACGTTCCAGCGCGGAACGCCCGTCGCGCTCTGGCCGTGGCGAAGGATGATCTGGTGGGCGAAGTCGTCGTAGAAGAACCCCCATCGGAGCGATCGCGCCTGGTTGGCCACGCCGGCCAGGACGAGGACGGCGGCCAGAAGGATCGACCTGCGGTTGGACCCCGCGCGCGGGGTGGGGTGGGTGTCCTGTTCGATGTCGCAAGTTGACTTCGATGGTGGCGCCATAGGCAGCGTTCGTCGCCGTTCAGAAGCGCCGCTAAGCGGCGTCGTTGTGATCCGCCCCGCGGACCATACCGATCCTCTTGGCCGGCACGCCCGCCCAGAATTCGTTGGGACCCACAACGGTTTCGGGAAGGACGATCGCGCCAGCCCCGATCATGCAGCCGGCCTTGAGGTGCACCCCGCCCGCGATCCCCGCGTGCCCGCCGATGAGCACGTCGTCCTCGATGATCG
>CAYOGX010000221.1:0-6930 GCA_964403235.1 uncultured Planctomycetales bacterium
CCACCGCGACCGGATCGCCCAAGCGACCATTGCCCTGCGGAACTAATTCACCGTTGTCAAGCCGATCGTCCGGAGGCCCTTGCGCAGCGCGTCGATCGCGCCTTCGGCGAGCGGGCGGATCGGACGGCGAAACACGGGGCTCGAGAACTTGCCCATCAGCCAGCGCGCTACCTTCATCCGCTGATGCGCGCCGCAGCCCGGCTCGCCAAAACTGTAGATCAGCCGGGCCAGCGGCGCGACCGTCTCTTGGGCGTCCTTGGCGGCGGCGAGATCCCCGTCCAGACAGGCGTGCACGAGCTTGACCATCAGCTCCGGCGCGAAGCCCGCGAACCCGATCAGCGCCCCGTCGCCCGCCTCCAGCAGCGTCGGCAGGAGATACTCGTCGTGGCAGGTGATGATCGCCACGTTTGGGTTGACGGCCTTGAGCTGCTCGTAGTCGTACAGCCACCGGGCCATGTCGCGCGTCCCCATCTTGATGCAGTCCACCTGCGGGATCGTCACCATCTCGCGCATCTCGTCGAGCGTGTAGCCGGCCTTGGTCCAGGCGGGATACTGGTGCACGACGATGCGGATGTCCGCGCCCTCGGCGACGTCCTGAATGAACCCGACGGCCGTCGTGCTCGACCGTCCGAACCGCAGCCAATGATGGGGCGGCATGAGCAGGATGGCGTCGGCGCCGGCCTCCTTGGCGACCAGCGCATGATCGATGGCCTCGAGGCTACCCTCGGCCGACACCCCTGAGATCACCGTGACGTCGCGCCCGCCGTCTCGGACCGTCCGGGCGACGATCTGCGTCACGCGGGCCCGTTCGTCGGGGCGCAGCGACGTGATCTCGCCGGTATGCCCGTTGCAGGTTAGCCCCTTGACGCCGTCAACGCCCGCCAGCTCGGCGATGTAATCGCTCAGGCCCTCTTCGTCGATCGTTTCGTCCTCGTGAAACGCGCACAACGTCGCCGGGAAAACGCCGGCCCAGGGATGTTCTCGCCAGTTCATGGCCTACTCGTCCTTTCCTTGTGTACGTGATAGGTGGGCAACCCATCCACACACTACACACTGACCAGCCAGACGAATCCGCCGACGATGGCGGCGACCGCTGCCCAGCCCGCGGCGAATCCGATGACCGACGTCCGCGACGGCATTGGGATCTCCAGCCCAAACGCCGTTACGAGCATTCGTCGGGCGGCGGGCTCGACGCCCTCGGGTAGTGTACACGGTTCGACCGCTCGCTCGCCCGGTGCGATCGGCGTGCGCGTCAGGCTGTAGAACCGGTCGAGATCCACCTTCGCGACCGGTTGGGTCACAAGACTGACGACGATGCCGGCCAGCGTGGCTGCGGTCGTGTAGAACAGGATGGTCCACGGCTCGTAGATCTCGGCCGTACCAGCCTCGATCCAGACCAATCGAAGCGGCTCGGCCAACGGCAGGTCTCGGACGACGTCGACGAAGAACTGCCGCGTCGCCAGCCACCACGTTCCAAAGCCCGCCAGCGCGCTGGCCCACGCGCCGGCCACCGTCGTCCGCCGCCACAACAGACCCAGCCAGAACGCGACGCCCATCATCGGCGCAATCTTCAGCCAGATCTTGAGCCCCTCGACCACGTTCGGCAGCCAGTAGGCAAACGCCAGGCCCCCCGCGACCACGACCAACGCCGTCGCGCGCCCGATCCAGACGTAGTGACCGGGCGATCGATTGGGCCAGAGCGGTCTGTACAGGTTCTCGGTAAAGAGACCCGACGAGGCGATCATGAACGAGTCGCACGAGCTCATCACCGCCGCTAGCAGCGCCGCGAGGAACACGCCGAGCAACCCGGGCATGATCCCCGGTAGAAAGCTCCGGGCTACGTCGCCGTAGACGTTGTCGGGGACCACCGTGGACAGGTCCACGCCGCGCTTGAGGTACCACGCGACGGCGGCGATGGCCGTCAGACACCACGCGATCGTGCACAGCCGTTTGACCATGTTGCCGACCATAAACCCGACGCGGCCCTCCATTTCGGTCTTGCCCGCCCCGCAAACGCCCATCACGTGCGGCTGGGCAACGATGCCCACGATCGCCTGCGCCCCGATCATCACGATGAAGAACACGCCGATCTCGCCCGGCGCGACAACCGACAGCATGTGCGGGTCCTGGATCGTCTGTCGAATGCCCGCCAGACCGCCGACCTCGCGCATCACGATCGGCAGGAGCATGAACGAGAAGATCAGGGTCAGAACCCCCTGAATAAAGTCGGTCACGATCGCGGCACCGAGCCCGCCGGCAGCGCCGTATAGAACGAACAGCACGGTGATGATGGCAATGGCCAGGTTCGTATCGACCATGCCGCCCGTGCCCGCGTCCACCAAGGCGGCCGAGCCCTTCAGCATCACCCCGATCTTGATCGACATGTTGATGATGCCCACGATCGCGAACAGGACCGCGACGCTGTAGTCGTAGCGCAGCGTCAACACGTCGGCCGTCGTCACCGCGCGAAACCGGCGCATGATCGGCGCGATCAGCCAGTAGAACGGCGTGGCCGGCAGCCACAGCCACTGGTACCAGATGCCCGACAGCCCCCGCATGAACGTCGCCGAGGCGACGATCACCGCCTGGTCCGACGCGGTGCCCGTGCCGAAGGCGTGCGTGATCATCATCGCCTTGCCGAAGCGGCGGGGCATGAAGAAGTCGCGGACGTTGTGCACCCGCCGGGCCATCCAGATGCCCAGCAAGGTGATGCCGAGCAGGTAGACCACCAGCACGACGGCGTCGACGGGATGCAGTCCGATCATGAAGCCCTTTCCTTCCAACGCCTCCGCCAGGATCGACCGGGGCATCGGACCGAATCACCACGGGCCCCGCCGGCAAGTCCTGATTGCGGCGCATTCCCGATGTAGCGCTACTTCGCAATCAGTGTCAGAAAGTCTTCATACGCCTTGCGAAGCTCGGTTGCCGGGTCATCGAACCCGCCGTGCAGCAGCACACCATAGCGGAGGCGATGCGATTGGCCGCGCTTCACCACGATCCGGCTCGGGGTCCCGCCCGTAAACGCCTTGACGCCGAACGGATTGGCGGCCATGAATCCGTAGTCGCGCGCGTGCCACCGACTTCGACGGACGTTCCCCGGGTCCGGCATGATCGCGATGCCGACGGAATGGCCGTCAACCGTCCCGCTGTAGTCGCACCAGTCGGCCTGTTTGCCCCAGATGCCGCGTTCGTTCCGGCGTCCCTCGCTGTCCAGGAGTCGCCCGCCCTTTCGTGACTTGACGGCGATCGGCGTGGCGAGCCGGACACCGAGGCCCAGTTCCTCTTGATCGCCGAAGTAGAAGTCGCCTGTGTCGGACGTGAATACACTGTCGCAGATCAGCAGGTATCCTGCCGGTCGAACGAGGATCGTGTAGCGGCACGTCTCGGTGCACACGGTCTTGCCGCCGTCAGTGGTCAGGTAGCGATTGCGGACGGCGAACGTCCCACGGCGCGGACCGCCCTCGGGCTTCAGGACGAATTCACCCCCAACGACCCTGGCCTTGAGCCGCCAGTAATCATGCCCGCCCAGATCACCGAACGCGAGCCATATGCCGGGATGCAGCCGGGCGTGATCCTGGGCGTCGCCTGCCTGCGGCGGGTGGTTGCGCGTGACCTGAATGCCGCCGGGCGCGCGGACGTGGGCGAAGTACGGGCGCGTGATGTCCTTGTCGGCGTAGCAATAGGTGGCCATCGGCTCACCCCCGACAGTGATTCTCAGCTCGCCCGGCGTTTGTCTGAACGCGACGCGAGGCGGCTCGCAGCCCAAACAGAGGAGGCAAGCCAGCACGATCGGGGACACGAATGATAACGGTTGGCGGAGCGACGTCATGGGATGCATCTCCTCACCGACGACAACGGCGGGGTCGCAGGCAACGGGTGCCCGGCCCACAGAGCCAGTACTGTCCTTCTCGGGCATGATATCCTCGCGCGTGCCTGATGAACAGGAACAAGCCAATATCGATTCGAGCGAAAAGGCCCCGGGCGCTGATCGGTTTCGCTTTGCATCCCGGCTCAAACAGCCCGGGGCGCTGCTTGACGCTGTCCGCATCCGATCGATAGTCTGAGCGCGAAGAAGAACGAACCCGAGCCCCTGTTTGGAGCGACCCACGAGATGATGCGACCGATCTGGATCAGTACAATTGGCATCATGCTAGGTGCCCCGGCAAACGCCGCAACGAAGGCCAAGCTCGTCCCCGTGACGTTCTCCGACGTCGCCATTTTGGACGGGTTCTGGGCGGCCCGTCAGGAGGTCAATCGCAAGGTCTCGATCCCCCACAACCTCGACACGTGTGAGCGCACGGGGCGGATCCGCAACTTCGCCCAGGCCGCCGGCGTCGACAAGACACCGTACCGAGGCCACTACTTCCACGACTCCGACGTCTGCAAGGTGCTCGAGGGCGTGGCCTACTCGCTGTCCACCCATCCGGACAGCAAGCTCGAGGCCCGGCTCGACAAGATCATCGATCTGATCGCCCGATCTCAGCAGCCCGACGGCTACGTGAACACCTGGTTTACGCTCAAGCAGCCCGACGCGCGTTGGACGGATCTGCGGGTCAAGCACGAGCTCTACTGCGCCGGCCATATGTTCGAGGCGGCCGTCGCCCACTTCCGCGCTACGGGCAAGCGGACGTTCCTCGACGTCGCCTGCAAGTTCGCCGACCACATCGACCGCCTCTTCGGGCCGGACAAGCGCCACGCCGTGCCCGGTCACGAGGAGATCGAGTTGGCGCTCGTCAAGCTGTGGCGCGCCACCGGGCAGGAGCGATACCTGCGCCTGGCCAGGTTCTTCGTGTACGAGCACGGACAGGCCAAGACGCACAAGCTGTTCGGGAAGTACTGTCAGGACCACAAGCCGATTCGGGATCAGGACGAGCCCGTCGGCCATGCGGTGCGCTGGCTCTATCTGTACAGCGCGGTGGCCGACCTCGCCGCGATGGACGGCGATCAGGGCCACATCAAGGCGATGGAACGTCTGTGGCAGAGAATCGTCAACAAGAAGATGTACCTCACCGGCGGCGTCGGCGTGCAGCACCACGGTGAGGGGTTCGCTCGCGACCACTTCTTGCCCAACTACGAAGCCTATTGCGAGACCTGTGCGTCGATTGGCATGGCCTTTTGGAACCACCGACTCGCGCTGCTCCATGGCGAGGGGCGGTTCGCCGATCTCGTCGAACGGGTGCTCTACAACGGAGCGCTGTCGGGCGTGTCGCTGGACGGGGCGAAGTTCTTCTACGTCAACCCGCTCGCGAGCCACGGCGGCCACCACCGGCAGTCGTGGTACGGTTGCGCCTGCTGTCCGACCAACGTCGTCCGATTCGTGGCGGCGCTGGGCGGCTACGTCTATGCGGGACTGGCTGACGGCGACGGCGTCTGCGTTCTCCAATACGTAAACAGCTCGACGACCGTGCCGCTCAAACGCGGCAAGGTGAAGCTGACGCAACAGACGCGATATCCCTGGGACGGTCGTGTGCGGATCACCGTCGAGCCCGAGGGGGCCGACGCGTTCGCCGTTCGCGTGCGGATTCCCGGGTGGTGCGAGGGGGGCGTGGTGACGGTCAACGGTGACAGGGCCGACGCGAAGCCGAAGGACGGCTTCGTGACGATCCGCCGCACGTGGAACTCCGGCGACACGATCGACATTGATCTGCCCATGCCCGTGCGTCGCGTCCAGGCCGATCCGAACGTAAAAGAGAACGTCGGGCGCCTGGCGATCATGCGCGGACCGGTCGTCTACTGCCTGGAGGACTGCGACAACCCAGGCGCCGTCGACCGTGTGGCCATCGGCGCGAATGCGAAGCTGGAGGCCAAGTTCGAGCCCGACCTGCTCGGCGGGGTCGTGGTGATCAAGGGAGAAGGAGCGACGGCCGAACTGGTGGAGGCCGACGACGGGACGCTCAACGCCGAGGCCCGGCCTGTCGATCTGACGGCGATCCCCTACTATGCGTGGGACAACCGGGCGGCGGGCCGAATGGTCGTGTGGGTCCCGACCGAACTGCCGAAACGGGCCGATCTGAAAGGCGCCACGATCGCCGTGATCGCCAGGCCGGCCGCGTCGCACTGTTGTCCTCGGGACAGCGTGACGGCCTTGAACGACAACCTCCTTCCGAAAAGCTCGATCGACCATGACATCCCGCGCCTGACGTGGTGGGATCACAAGGGCACCCGGGAATGGGTGGCCTACGTATTCGAGAAGCCCAGAACGTTTTCGAAGGCCGAGGTCTACTGGTTTGACGATACCGGGAGGGGAGCCTGCCGGGTACCGGCGTCATGGCGGCTGGTGTGGCGAGAGGGCACAAAGTGGCGGCCCGTCGAGGCGACCTCACCCTACGGCGTCCAAAAGGACCGGTTCAACGTCGTGACCTTCAAACCCGTCACCACACGCGAGCTGCGCATTGAAGTCCAGCTCCAGCCCAACGTCTCCGGCGGCATCCTCGAATGGCGGGTTCCGAAGTAGCGGCGGATTCCCCAGCCGCTCCTGCTCATCCCTCCTCGAAACGCTAATGGGCAACCGGATTGCGGCATGCCGACGATGCGAGTGAAAGCAGGGCCCCCATGACGTGTGCTGATATGAGACCGTTGGTCTTCATGTCGATGCGTGACCAATGAAACGCAGCTCAAGGGATCGCCGCAAGCGTCGAGACAGGACGTGCGTCGAGCCCGCCGGAGGGTACCGCTACTTTCGCGTCGCCGTCCGTCGAATCGAGTCAACCGATTCTCTGCTTGCCCGCACCGCACACTGGCCGGCGAACGGGCTCGCCGGCGACTAAAAGCGCTCTGCCCCCTATCGCTGTCGCTGGGTCCCGTCCAACCAGGACCTGACGGCCCGGACAATGAGGTCGGCAGCCAGGTCCAGACCGTACTTGGCCACGTTTACTTCCAGGTCGTGAAGGTGTGGGTGGACACCGTGGTGTAGGATGGGGAGCCCAGGGC
>CAYOGX010000222.1:0-6924 GCA_964403235.1 uncultured Planctomycetales bacterium
CGTGTGAATGGGCGCGATCTCGTCAACATCTCCAACGCCCGATCCACGCTGTGCATCCCGCGAGGCCGTGCCCGGCAGTTCGCATGCCCCGGGATCTCTGCGGAGAGAATTTCACCTGGCGAGCGGGCGTGGTATCCTGTCGGCGAAAGGCACGGGCGGGTCTGATCCTGCAAGGGCGGCGAACATGCGGTACCGCCATGTGCTATGTCTGTATCCCTACCCGGAGGACCAGGCTCCGGGCTTCGGCGTCTTTCCGCCGACGGGGTTGGAGTACATCGCGGCCGCGCTGAAGGGGCACGTGGACCGGATCAGCCTCGTCGATCTCCGTCACGAGCGGTCGCTTCAGCCGGCCCGCAGCCTGTCCGAGTTCATCCGCCGAGACGTCGATCTGGTCTGCATCAGCCTTGGCTGGAAGGCCCGATACCAGAGGATCTGCGACTATATCCGTCAACTGCCCACCGACCGAACCCTCGTCGTCGGCGGTCGGGAGGCGACGGACAACGTGGAGGACGTCTTCGAGAAGTGCCCCAACGTGGACGTCATCGTTCGCGGGGAAGGCGAGCAGATCATCCAGGACCTGGCCGGCGGGAGGCCTTGGGACCAGATTCGCGGCCTGTCGTATCGGCGGGAGGGCCAGATCGTCCACAACCCCAACCGGCCGCTCCAACCGATCGAGGACATCACCCCGCCCGACCGGAGCCTGCGCCGGAGTCGATACTTCCCCGTCCTTCGAGGGGTGCGCTTGCTGCCGGTGGAGTTCGACACGATCCTCGGCTCGCGCGGCTGCCCGTACAAGTGCAAGTTCTGTACGTTCAGCCTGAATCCGTTGGGCCAGAAGCGCGAGTACGTCGCCCGGTCGCCGGAGTCCGTCGTCGACGAGATCCAGGCCAGCCGAGGCAAGGTGATCATGTTCGCCGACGACAATCTCTTCCTCCAGCCGGACCGCATCGAGCGGATCTGCGATCTGCTTCTGGAGCGCGGGATCGACAAGAGGTACTTCGCCAACGCGAGGATCGAAGTGAGCAGGCACCCGCACGTCCTGGACAAGGCCTACCGCGCGGGCTTCCGTATGCTCCTGATCGGCATCGAGTCGACCAGCGACCGGATCCTCGAGCAGCTCGGCAAGGGCTTTACCACCGCCCAGGTGCGCGACGCGTTCAAGGTCCTCCGGCGGTTCCCGTTCTACTACCACGGTTACTTCATTTACGGCAACGTCGGCGAGACCGAAGCCGAGATGATGGCCATCCCCGAATACGCCAGGGAGCTCGGCCTGCACTCGCTGGGCCTGAGCCGTCTCCGCGTGGACAAGTTCACCCCGTTGCGAAAGGTGGTCGAGAGCACGCCGGGCTACAAGATCAGCTCACACGGGTACGTCTATTCGAACGAATTCGACAGGAAGCGGCTGCGGCGCATCAGAAACCGAATTCGCAATCGCTTCATGTTCCGACAAGGCCAGCTCGGCAAGACACTGGCCACACTGAGGAACTTCGACGTGCTGACGCCTCGGCAGATATCGCGCGTGGGCGTCGTCGTCCCGGTGGTCGTCGTGAACTATATCGCCCGCCGAATCCGAAAGGCCTTCGTCCGGCTGATTCGAAAATTGACCCCGGAGGACGACCAGGCCCCGCAAAAACCGTCCGCTAAGTAGAGTCGACCCGACCCGCGCATCGGTGGCCGCCATTTCCGGACATGGGCGGTGCGGTCGCGCCATTCCGCTGAAACTTACCGGAAGCGGAGGGAGAACAGGTCCGAGTCCTTCATGACAAATCGAAGACACACGGGATCGCCGGCCAGTTCGCTGACGTCCGGGCCGCGTTTCCAGGATACGACGCGTTCGATCTGGTCGCCGATGACGTCGTTACATTCGCCGAGCGTGTGGCCGGGGATGGGGGTGCCGAAGGCGTCTTGGATCTCGACCTTGATGCTGCCGGCGGCGGACGTCGCGTAGTTGATGACCAGGTGCTTGCCGGTAAACGTCAGCGGCCTGGTTCGCATCTCGCCGCCGGCGTACGGGGCGCTGACCGACGCGAAGCCGTCGATGCGTAACGTGTAGCGACGCAGGTGGTGCGACGGCTGACCGTTGTCGCGGCGGACGTACATCGACATCTCGGTCGGGCCCGTGGGCACGACGCCCAGCGTGGGGTAGTTCGATCGCGAGGTCCAGTTGCTCAGGCCCAACCCCGGGCGGACGAAGGCCTCGAGAAACGTACGGGCGTAGCGCGTGCCGCCTCGGCTCGTCAGCAGCACCACCTCGGAGCAGTCGTTCTTGAGCCAGTGCTTCGGGTCGATGCCGAGCTGTTTGACCTGGGCGTCGGTCAGGACGCGTCGGCCGGGCATGAAGCGGGCGGCCGTGGCGATGTAGATGTGCGGCGCGCGGTAGTACGGTCGCGTCTGGTTGGTGTAGAGGTGCTCGGGGGGCGCGTCGCCGAACGTCATCGGGCGGGGCGAGGTCCATCGCAGGAAATCCTTCGATGTAGCTCGGCTGATCCATCGCACGCCGCCGATCCACGTGCGGAAGTAGCAGACATAGCGCTTCTCGTGGTGCGAGTAGAACGCGACGTTCTGCGAATCGAACGCGCCCCGGGTGATGACGGGCTTGTCGCGCAGCTTGGCCCATCGGATCCCGTCGGCCGAGACGAACGCGATCAGGCCGGCAGACCCAAGCCCGCCGAGCGCCTTATAGCGCTGGGCCGGCGGCGTGCCCGGCCGGGTGTCGATGAAGGGGCTGAAGTTGTGCGAACACGGTTTCATGCCGGCCAGGATGACGTTGTTCTCGCGCGTCCCGTTCACCTCGAACAGGCCCAGGTTGGGCTTGGTCCAGTGGACACCGTCGCGGCTCTCGGCGTAGCAGGTGCACTCGGCGTCAGTGCCGTCCTGCGTGCCGGTGCCGGGCAGGCCGCGGTAATACATCCGGTACGCATCGCCGTCCTTGATGACGGTGGAGTAGCCGGCATGCCTACCCTCCCAAAGCCTGTCGAATCGAATGGCGATCTCGGCGGCTTGGGGGCGGTGCAGCTCGAGCCGCGTGCCCTTCAACTCGTCGATCAGGTAGTCGTCGACGAATAGCTCGAGCCGCGAACCGATGACCCGGACGGTGTCCCTGTCCACGACGGGCGGCGCGGGCCGAATCGGCCGCGTCGTCGGGGGACGGACGGGCAGCGCGTCGGCGCCCTTGTCGGCCAGGATCTTGATCTCGTTTGGGGTCAGGACCCGTCTAGCGACCAGGATGTCGTCCGCGGACCCGAGGAGCTGTTCGTTCGCCGCGCCGCCCAGGTCCTCACCGAAGCGGAGGTTGTTGGCCAGCAGAACCAGGCCGGGCGGGACCTCGCCCCCGCCGATGTCGCGCCCGTCGTAGTAGAGCGTCACGTCGCCGTTGGCGTAGGTCATGGCGAAGTGGTGGTACTTGCCGTCCGTGGGGAGGGTGTCTTGCGTGGATTCCACTTGCTGGCCGTTGACGACGGCGTGTAGACCGCCGATGGTCTTGCCGCTGGGGTCGAAATCGAAGATCAGCTCGGTCGTCAGCGCCGGCCCGCCGCCGCGGTAGTTCGTGAACAGACGGGTAAAGCCCTTGTTCCGGTAGTTGACCATGGCCGCCAGCGTGAAGGCCGATCCCAGGTGCGACGTGCCGGTGATCTCCAACGTGTCCCATTTCTGGCCCTTGCCGTTGCCCGCAAACGCGACCGACGACGTGCCGAACGCAGCGTTGGTCTTGTCGGTGTTCACCGAGACGGCGTTGCGAAACCGCGCGTTCTGCGCGCCGTCGGACAGCCACTTGTCCGTCGCCGTCGTCTCCCGGTCCGACTCGAACGTGTAGAGAACGCCCCCGTCGCGATGCAACGCCCGCACGCCATCGCCGGCGGCAAACGAGTACAGCGACGCGTTGGTCAGGACGAATCGCAGCCGCAGCGGCGCCTTGCTCTCGGGCAGTCGGTCGCGTCCCTTCCAGGTCACCGTCTGATCGACGCTGTCTTGCGTGAGCGAATCGCAATCACCGCGGCTGTAGCCGGGCACGACCTGGCCGTTCTCGTCGAGCGCCTCGACCTTCACCCACCCATCCGCAGCCTTGTAGTTGATCCGGAGCGGACCGCGCAGTCCCAGGAGTTTCTTCGTGGTGATTGTGCCCGTCGTCTGGCCGGCGTCGAGCGACGCGAACCCGTCCTTGCGTAGGGTGGCCAGGCCGACGCCGGCCTTGCCGCGGCTCGCGCCGTGCGTCCCGTCGAACCCGCCGTAGTAGAGCCTGATCGTGTCGCCCTCGACGAGGGGGTGGTTGGTCGTGAAGAGCATGCCGTCGTCCCAGGCCCCGTCCGGACCCAGCGGCAGGATCGGCGGACGGGGCGGTTCCTGGCGGACCCAGTTCAGCCCGTCGTGGCTGCTGATCAGCTCGACGAAGATCGGGCCGTCGTTCTTGCCGTCGGTAATGGGGAAGATCCACAAAAAGCCGATGTACATCGACTCGTACGCGAAGCCGCACAGGCCGTAGAAGTCGGTATGCTGCCCGCCGGACTTGACCCAACGATCGTCGTACTCGTCGGGGATGAGGATCATGGTCGTCCGCGGCCACGACTCGAAGCGGGCGGTCTCGGAGGACCCCACGCACCGCCGCCGGTAGCCTCGGACGGTCGTGAACTTCTTTGGGAACCCCAGGTACCGCCGGGTGTGCGGGTCCCAGACGAAGTTGCCCACGTCGCCGGGGTCGTCGGGCAGGACGGGGTTCTTGCGAACCGTCTGGAAGTGAATCCCGTCGGCCGAGCAGGCGCCCCAGTATCCGGTCACCGTGTGATCCGGCGGCGTGCGGCCGTAGTCGAAGTTGATCAGCTTGTAGCGACGTCGCGGGTCCGACTCCCACGGCGTGTAGATGACCTGCGGGCTGTGGTCTTCCTTGGTTCGGCGGAGCAGGATGTTGTTCTTCGTCGAGCCCTTGTAGCTGACCAGGCCCAGGTCGGGCTTGTGCCAGCGGATCCCGTCCTGGCTGGTGGCGTAGAGGATTCGGTACTCACCGCCCGCCCAACTGTGATACCACATGCGGTATCCCGAACCGTCCTCGGTCGGCAGGACCGTGCCGTAGACGTAGGCGGTCGAGCCCTCCCAGGGCCTGTCGGCCACCATGAGGGGATTACCCGCGTGCTTCTTGAAGGGGTGGTATATGCGGGCCACGTTCGTCTTGTCGGCCACCAGGTGGTCGTCGACGAACAACTGCCACGGCCCGGTCAGGTCGCCAAGCGGTTTCGGCGTCCGCGCCGCGGCCGCCGCTACGGGCGACGGTAGACAGAACCCTGCCACAACAAGACCGGCGCATCCGCATCGCATCCGTCGCATGATCGGTACCTCCTTTGAGACGAGATCCGCGGATGATACTCGGGCATCCTCGCCTCCTCCACCATCGCAGCGATTGTGCTGGCGCTCCTTGTCTAGCCCCGTCGCGTGTGCGTGTTTGGCGTCGATTTGTGGGGTGGCATGGGCAGGGCCCGACCCGTGAGGGTCGGGATTTGTCCGTGCACGTACGATAGCGGACAACCGCACGGGCAAACTTCGCTCGTTCCTCGCGAAGCCTGCCCATGCCACCCAGCACAGACGCAGAACGCGTACGGCTGCGTGCGACGGGGTCGGCGCGCCCTTGACGACGAGCAACGGATTCGCATACTCAGACGGCTAGCGGCTTTCCTGGGATGTGCATTTCGTTCCCCGCGTGTGGGAGGAGCCGACGAGATGCCGCGGGCCCGACCGGGTCGAACGATCGTGGAGTGGAGATCATGTGCCATCATCAATCGTGTTCATGTGGAAGCAGTGGACTGTCTCGGCGAGAGCTTCTGACGGCGGCGGCCGGTGCGGGCGTGATCGGCGGGTACGTGCTCCGTTCCGCCACGGCGTCCGAGGCCACCCAGCCGGCGCACTCCGAGCCAAAGGAGCAATGGCCCGACGTCTGCGTGGCCTTCCTGCGACCGAAGGCGAAGTACTGGCTCGGCTGGCCCGGCACGGCTTGGGACAAGAGTATGTGCCAGGACTACATCAAGAAAAGCCGAGCCCTGATCGGGAAGTTTGGAGACGACCTCAAGATCCGGGTCAGTTTCGAACCCGAGCCGTTCTACGACGAGGCGGCGGTCGACAAGTTCATCGCCAAGATCAAGAAGGCCAAGCCCAAGGGCGTCATCCTCATGCCCTTGCACATGAACCAATGGGACAACGTCCGCAAAATCGTCAAAGCTGAGGCGCCCACGATTATCTTCGCGCCGCTGGGGACGTGCTTCACCGGGCACATCCAGGCGGTGTCCAAGGAGCCAGGGGTGTACCTGGCCTCCTCCACCGACTTCGAGCTGGACCCGGTGCGGTACGGCATGAAGATGATCCGCACCGAGCACGACGTGCGTCGAACGCGGATCGCGGTTCTGCGCGGTGACAAGAAGAAGGATCAAGTCCTCGAGCCGTTCGGGCTGAAGGTCCGCTACCTGCCTCGGAAGCGATTCCCGGACGCGCTCAAGACGATCGGCGAGACGCCCGACGTCGTGGCGATGGCCGATGACTACCAAAAGGCCGCCAAGAAGATCGTGGAGCCCAAGCGAGCGGACCTCATCAACGCGGCCAGGAACTACTACGCGTGTCAGAAGATCCTCAAGGAAGAGGAATGCAACGGTTTTACGATGGACTGCCTGGGGTTGGTGGCGTCGCGGGAGATCCCGTGCCCCCCTTGCATGGCCTACACCAAGCTCCTGGACGTGGGCGTGCCCGCCATCTGTGAGGCCGACATCAATGCCGTCATGTCGCATACGCTCTGCTGCAAGCTGCTCGACAAGCCCGGGTTCCAGCAGGACCCGGTGCCGGAGACCGTCAACAACACGTTCATCGGCGCCCACTGCGTGTGCGCGTCGCGAATGAACGGGTACGACAAGCCGCGCGAGCCGTTCATCCTGGCGGTGGGTGAGTTCGAGC
>CAYOGX010000223.1:0-6918 GCA_964403235.1 uncultured Planctomycetales bacterium
CGGCGGTTCCGAAAGCCCGAGACGGGACCCAAGGACGGGCTCGCGTGCATCGCCGAAGACCTCGACTGGATCGGGCCCGACGGGAAGAAGGTGCTGCTCCGCGAGCGCCGCAAGATCCTCATCTACGCGGACGCCGGACCCGCCGACCGCCTGATCACGTGGGAGAGCGAGTTCGCCGGCGCGGACCCGAAACGCGACGTGACGATCACCGGGCGGAAGTACTTCGGTCTCGGCGCGCGGTTCCCGGTGCCGATGGACAAGGGGAGCCGGTTCGTCACCGCCGACGGTGAGACGCAGGTCAAGCGCGTCGACGGAAGCGAATCGCGCTGGTGCGCGATCACGGGGAATGTGGCCCCGTCCAAGCCGATCACGTTGGCCATGTTGGACGACCCGGGCAACCCGCGGCATCCGGCCAAGTGGTTCGCCATGGACCGTGCATTTGCCTATCTGTCCGCGACGATCGGATTGGAGGGCAACCCGTTCGTGCTCAAGGCCGGGCAACGCGTCGTCCTACGCTACGGCGTGGCGGTCTGGGCAAAGCCGGTCAAGGCGGATCGCGTTGAACAAACCTATCGAGCGTGGCGTAAGCGGTCCGGACCCCGCCGGTGATCCGACCGCTGGCACCAGGGCTCGAACGGGGAGTTGATCGTATGAACCCGCGACGATGGACGGCCATAGGTTTGGTGTTGCTGAGCGGCTGTGTGATGAAGAGGGACTACGATCGAGTCTGCCGGGCCGTCGAGCTCCAGACCGGCAAGGTGGACAGCCTGAATCAGCAGCTTGCGGATCGAGAAGCCGAGATCTCCCGGCAGGCGGCCCAGGAACTGCAGCTCCGCAAGCAAATAGCACAGCTCAACCAGAGGCTCGCGGCGCTGCGGGAAGAGAACCGCCAGCTCCAGGACAAGATCGCCGCGGCCGACCGGACCAGCCAGACCAGCGAGGAACGGGTCAAAGCGCTTCAGGCCGACCGCACCCGGGCGCTCGCCCAGGCCAAGGAGTCTGCCGATCAAGTTCTGGCCGAACGCGACGCGCAGATCAACCGCCTCGAGGAGAAGATCCGCCAGTTGGAGGAATTGCTGGCCCGCAGCCGGATTCGGAGAGACACCTCGTCGACCAGACCCACGAACTAGACGCCGCGGAGCATCTCGGACAATTGCATGCCCATGGCGTTGCTGATCTTGGCCAACGACCACAGGGAAGCGGCGTTCTTGCCCAGCTCGACCTGTGAGAGCTGGCTGGTCGTCAGGTTGGTTCGTTGACTGAGCTGGCGGAGTGTCAGGTTCTGGCTGAGGCGCTCTTGACGGATCCGCTGACCGACCAGTTGGTTCAGGTCGCCTTCGGAGGTGTAGATCAGCCCCTTCTCTCGTGCCACCCGCTCGACGGCCTCGAGCAGTTGCTCCTGGCGAAACGGCTTGGTGATGTAGTCGCAACTCCCGCCTCGCATCGCCGCCGCGGCCGTCTCCACGTCGGGATAGGCCGTCATCACGATTGGGCTCACTCGGCGGTCGATCGCGCCGAGGCGCTGCACGAACTCCACGCCGTTCATCGTCTGCATCTTGATATCGACCAACGCGATGTCGAACGCGGTGGACTTGGCGGCTGCCAAGGCTTCGTCCGTGCCCACGTAAGCGTCCACCTGGTAGTTGTTGCTCTCCAGGATCAGCCGGACGGTACGGCAGACACTCTCGTCGTCGTCAACGACCAATACCTTGATGTGATGTCGCATAGCCATGATGTGCTTCCGCGCCCCCAGACCCGGGGGCGCAAACCAGAAGAGGCAACCAGGGCAACATAGCGCCCGCCACGTTGCGGTGGCGGACCAAGCCTGATCGATTCCCCACACCAGTACCCCAGCTGCTCGCGGAGACAAGATCGTTCGCAAGCACCAGCATATTACATCCGCGCGTCCCGGGCTTCAAGCGTCATTCCTTGTGATTCCGGGCTTCGGTCCCCCGAGCGCCTGCCGTGTCGGTTGGGACAGCACGTATCCCATATCCCATAAGCAACCGAGGCGAGAGGACAGATTCGAGGCGCTAGGCCGATTCCGTCGCGGCCGGTGCGCCCGGACCCCATGGGGCCTGCGAGACGGACCTGCAATTGCAGTAGATACTCATCGGAAGGGGTGCGTATATAGCAAACAAGCCTCGAGACCGAAACCGACTCGTACTGGATTGTGTTAGCAGGCGGTGCCGATTAAACTATTGGAGGAAGACATTCGGGGGCGTTGGACCCGGGGCCCAGCGGTGCCAGCGGGCCGGGGTGACGGATCACCATGACACCGGCGGTCAGGCCCAACGCCTTGCCGTGTAGATCGTTTGGCGGCTCGAGAGGTATTCCGCGCCGATCGACCGAGCGAGGTCGCGACCGGGTAGGTGGTCCGGCCTCAGCCGGGGGGCGTTCTCGGGTCGGCAGGCGGCGGAGGCTGGTATGCTGGTCCTGTCCCGACAGCGCGACCAGGTCATCATGATCGGCGACGACATCGAGGTGGTGGTCGTCGATATTCGGGGTGACAAGGTGCGGTTGGGCATCACCGCACCGAAAAGCATCAGCGTCCACCGCAAAGAGGTCTACGATCAGATCAAGCGCGAGAACCAGGCGGCCGCCGCCCTGCAATCGAGCGATCTGCCCGCTAAGATGCCCCCCGGGAGTACCCCAACCCAGGCCAAAAAGGCTGACGGCCAGAAACGTTGATTCTTCCAGCCTGCGACCTGCAAGGTGCCAATTCATCCCGACTTGCGTTGCAGCGATATGTCAAGGTCTCGATGCGTATCACAACCAGCCCGCGCTTGTGGTCGACAAGGCAGCGGGTGATGTCAGCAGCAACGCTTGGGGCAAACGAACCTCGCGGACAAGACACGCGGCAACAGGGCGGGACGCCCCGAACCCGAGCGGGCGCCTCAAGCGAAGATCCCCACCGACTCGGCGTATTGATCCGACGGCGTGTAGCCTAAGTCCACCTCAGACATGGTCATGCTCTCGAACTCGAAGATGGCCTCCAGCATGGCCTCCCGCAGGGAGGTCAGGACCAATCCCAGTTGCGGGTCGGCGTCCGCGTCGAGCGGGAGGTCTTCCCGTCCCAGGGCTGCGGCTTGGGTGAAGCTCCGGGTCTCCAGGGCGGTGTTCAGTGTGTGGCAGATCTGCTGACAGGACAGGCAGATACCGTCCCCGGCCCCGGCGTTGTCGGTACAGACAAGGGCTTGCAGGCCGCCGTCGGCATCCACGGCCGCCATTGCCCGTATCGTGCATCCGCAGTTACTCATCCTGCGTCGAGCTGAGCCACGTGCGACCATCATGCACCTCCAGATCGGCCCGGCAGCCCGCACCCGCCTGGGGCGTCCCCGAAGTGGTGGGTGATATCGATGTGCGGTCACTCCTAATATACCTCAAGATTTCGGGCGGTCCTGTAAAACCCGGACTAAAACTGCGTTTCGCGCTGTATTTTCGGAAGTCGGGGCCATTTTTGCCTGCGCCGATTCCGGCATACGATAGTGTGATTATTCAGACATAGGTCCGCGGGCCGACCCGGCCCGATGGGCTGTTCCCTGCCGACCGAGCCCGCCAGAACGCTACGCCTCCCCGGCAATCTCCTGCGTGGCCTGCCCCATCAGGCGTATGATCTCCTGTCGCTGGGCCTCGCTCAGGGGGCACTGGTTCGGCGAGGACCGAAGCAGGTCGCATGCACGTTGACGGGCGTTCTCGACCATCGTAGCGGGCTTTTGGAGCCAGGCGAAGGGCAACTGCCTGTCCAGCAGCTCGTGTTGCCACAGCTCGGACCGGTAGAAGTCCGCGGTGTGCTCGGTCTCGAGATACCTGGCGCCCTGGGGCACGATGTCCAAGATGAGCGGGACGGCCAACCGGTCGTCATCGACCGACACGCCGTCCAGGAATCGCTGCAGGGCCCGGACCATCTCCAAGTCGATCAGCAACTGGACGGGGCTGCCGACGTCGCCGGCTGCCAGCCGGCCCATCGCCCCGAAGCGCCGTGCCCCGCCGATCACGCCGATGAACATGCCCATGAACTTCTCGAACACCGACTGGGCGGAGGGTTTCTTGGCCATCGTCGACGGGATGGCCGGGCACGGCATCGATCCGCCGAAGACTCGCTCAGCTGCGTCGATCATGGCGATCCGGACGAGCATTGCGTCCGGGCCGCTCTCGTTCTGCACCCCAAATTTCATGTCGAACGCCAGCGGCGAGCTGGTCAGACCCACCAGCCGATCGTCGATCGCCAGGGACACCGTGTTGGCCATGAAGCTCTCGGCCAGGCTTTGCGCGACGCAGCCGGCGATCGTCACGGGCGTGGACGAGCCCATCACGGGCATGCTGGCCAGCTCCAACGGCCAGCCCAGCAACCGGCGGGCCTCCATCGCGTACGCGATCGTGTCCCGGCTGATCATGAATGGCGAGTTGATCCAGATCTTGGCCGCGAAGACCTGATCGCGCTTGACCTGCTCGATGCCCCCCTGGGCGATCGTGGCGATCTCGACGAAGTACTTGACGGCCGGGGTGCTGTAGACGCTGACCCGCCACGGCCGACGGCTGTGCAGCGCGATCAGCCCGAATGCCCAGACGTCCCTGACGGCGGGCGGGACGTCATTGGGCAGGATGGTCGGATGCGCGCGCCCGATGTCCAGCGCGTCGCACATATGCGAGAACGCGATCAGGTCGTCCTTGGTGGACGGACGGATCTCGTCGGTGAACGGATCGTGCCAGATCAGGCCCTGGCCCGAGGCCTCCGGCGCCAGTCTGGTATCCGCCGTCGCGTCGAACGCCGACGCGTACGACGTCGACGTGTCGAACGTGGGGGGCTCGGATGCCGATCCGGTGGCGGATGACGGCGGCTGGGGGGCGTCGTTTCGCGCCTTGAGCTCGGCGATTCGGCCGAGGACGGTGTCGACCACCCTCGGGCCGAACCGGACGCTCGTACCGTCGATCCGACAACCGAGATCGGCCAGGGGCTGCATGACCTCCTCGGGTCCGTCGATGGTGGCCGTCACGCCGTGGAACACCTTGATCGCGGCTTCGCAGACGCGCTGCGCCTCGGCCTGGTTAAGCACACGGGGTCGGTCTTTGAGCAAGAGTCTCATAGGGCGCTCCCGGTGTCAGTTTATCCGAGCCGTCAGGGAACGGTTCGGCGTGTCGTCGTCCGGGGACACGTTATGGCATCGCGGGGGAAAATGTAAGCATGGCGGTTCAAGTTGCCTTGCGGCGGGGACCGCCGGTTGGACCACCGGGGGGCTGTCGGCGTCAGCCCCCGGCCGGCGCGGAGCGTGTCGACGGCTCGTAGTTGCTGGTCCAGCCATCGTCTGTAGTTGACTTGGAGGGGATAGCTTGCTCCAATATCGCGGTGCCGCTTGGCAGAGAGATGGAGCGAGAATGGGAACGGACGCACGTTCTGTGAGCATCGTGATCCCCGCGCTGAACGAAGCCGCGGTGATCGGCCAGGTTGTTGGGGAGCTCGTCGCTCGGTTCCCCGAGGCAGAGGTCATCGTGGTCAACGACGGGTCTACGGATGATACCGCCAAACAGGCGGCCGCCGCCGGCGGGCGGGTCATTGACCATCGCAGGCAACTGGGATACGGGGCGGCGCTGCGAACGGGCACCGAGGCGGCCGAACGGGAATATGTTCTGTTCTGCGATGGTGACGGCCAACATACCACCCAAGACGTGGGGCGTCTCATACAGGAGTGCAATGGCTACGACATGGTCGTCGGTGTGCGAGGGGCGGACTCTCATTCTGCCGTGATCCGTCGGCCCGGCAAGCGCGTACTGGCCTGGTTTGCGAACGTATTGGCCAGTGAAAAAATCCCGGACATCAATTCCGGGCTAAGGGTATTCAAGAGAGCGGTCCTCCTGAGATGCATCCACCTCATGCCGCAAGGGTTTTCGTTCTCAACGACCAGCACGTTTGCCATGCTGAAGTCCCGGCGGCTTATCAAGTACGTGCCCATCACCGTCAAGGCGAGGGTCGGTGAGAGCACGGTCCGCCAGTGGCGTCACGGCCTGGAAACGTTGCTGCTGATGCTCCGTCTGACGGTCCTCTTCGAGCCGCTCAAGGTATTTCTGACCGTTTCCGCGGGCCTTTTGTTGTTGAGCGTTGTGAGCCTGCTCATTGACCTGGTCTTCGGCAAGGGGGGCGTGGGAGACTCGACCGTACTGCTCGGCATTTCCGCATTACTCGTCTTTCTGTTCGGCTTGCTGTGTGATCAAGTGTCCGCGATGCGACGGGATTCCCATTTATGACGGCCGACGCGCCCGGCAGCACCCTGGCCGATGACGTCGCGTCGGGTCCCCGTAAGCAGTCTTGGGGCCGTAGCGGATACCCTCCGGGTGGAGCGCGTCCGAAATGAATTCCTCCGACCGTCAGGTAGTTTCCGGCGAGATGTATGCGGGGTATGCCAACGATGAAGCGGTCCGCGCCGTTGCGTCGTCCGGGGGAGTCGTCTCGGCCATTCTGATCCACCTGCTCGAAGAGGGCTTCGTCGACGCGGTTCTGGTCTCCAGGATCGCTTCGCAGGACGGCCAGGTGTGCGGCGCGAGCGAGTTGGCGCGGTCGAAGGAGGAAATACTCCAGCATGCGGGTAGCGCCTACATCGACACGCCCGTGGTTGCCCGCGCCAAGGACTTACGCGACTTCCCTGGCAAGGTCGCGATCGTTGCATTGCCCTGCCAGGCGCGACGCCTGCGGAGAATGCTGTCCAGGGACCAACGGCTCCGGGAAAGGGTCGCGTGTGTCATCGGGCTGTTTTGCCGGGGGGCCGTGACACGGACCTTCTACGAGGACATCTTCCGGCGCTACGGCATGGAAGCGGCCCGAGTGGAATCCGTGAAGGTCGTCCGAGGTCATTACACCGGCGACGTGGAGGTATGCCTCCGGGCGGGAGCGAAAAGAACGATTCCGTTTGCCACGATGAACGC
>CAYOGX010000224.1:0-6887 GCA_964403235.1 uncultured Planctomycetales bacterium
GAGCGCGAAGAAAACGACGAGGACCGGCAGCAGGACGATCATCGAACCGGCCATCAGGAGGTGCCAGTCGGTGGTGACCAGGCCCATGAAGCTGGCCAGGCCTAGCTGGAGCGTCCAGTTCTCCTCGCTGTTGAGAAAAATCAGCGGGCCCATGAAGTCGTTCCAGGTGCCCATGAAGCTGAAGATCGCCACGGTGATGACGACGGGCTTGCTGAGCGGCAGGACGATGGTCGCCCAGATGCGAAGGTTGCTCGCGCCGTCGACGCGGGCGGCCTCGAACAGCTCGCGCGGCAGTTGCAGGAAGAACTGGCGGAACAGGAAGATCGCAAAGGGGCTGCCGAAAAAGGCCGGCACGATCAGCGGGTTGAACGTGTCGATCCAGCCGATCGTGCGGAACACGATGAAGACCGGGATCAGCGTGACCACCGCGGGCAGCATCATGGTGGCCAGCACGCAGTAGAAGATCCGGTTGCGGTACGGCACGCGGCAGTAGGCGAAGGCGTACGCGCACAGGCTGGACGACAGGATCGTGCCGAGAAGCACGCAGACCGTGATGAACGTCGTGTTGCCGAGGCATCGCCAGAAGTGAAGTTTCTCGAAGACCTCGGGGAAGTTGCGCGGCCGGGCGGGCGAGGGGACGAAGTCGCCCAGCGACTCGCAGGGCTTGAGGATCTGATCGGCCGTCACCAGGCTGCTGCGGGCCATCCACAGGAACGGCACGAGCATGCCGATCGCACCGCACATCAGCACCGCGTAGACGACCAAGGAAAAAGGGGACGGGAGTCTTTTTCGCGGAATCTTAGCCCGTTGCTTCCCATGGGCTTTCGCGTCTGGCGAACGCTGATAGAGACCCCAACGCAGAAAAGACTCCCGTCCCCTTTTTTTCACGTCATGCCTCCTGCTCGTAGAAGACCCAGAAGCGACCGGCCGCGAATTGGACGGCGGTGACGATCATGATGATCACAAACAAGACCCACGCCAGGGCTGAGGCGTAGCCCATGCGGAAGTATCGGAACGCGTTGTCAAACAGGTAGAGCACGTAGAAGAGCGTCGAGTTCTCGGGCCCGGCCCCGGTCATCACGTAGGCCTGCGTGAAGATCTGAAACGACCCGATGATGCCCATCGTCAGCGAGAAGAAGATCACGGGCGTGATTATCGGCAGCGTGACGTGTCGGAAGCGTCGGATCGGCCCGGCCCCGTCGATCTCGGCGGCCTCGTAGAGATGCTGCGGGACGGACTGCAAACCGGCCAGGAAGATGATCATCCCGCCGCCGATGGCCCACAGGCTCATGATGACGTACGCGGGCTTGGCCAGCACGGGGCTCTGTAGCCACGCGGGGTCCGGCAGGTCGAACAGCCGTAGGAACGGACGGAGCATGCGGTTGAGCAGCCCGATCTGCGGATTGAACAGCCACCGCCAGATGACGGCCATCGCCACGCCCGACACGACCGTGGGCAGGTAGTAAAGCGTCCGCCACACGGCCAACCCGCGGACCTTCGTGTTCAAGAGCATGGCGACGGCGAGGCTGCCGGCCGTGCCCAGCGGCACGGCGAAGACGGTGTAGAAGAACGTGTTCCAAATCGCCTTGGCCGTCAGCGGATCGTCGAACACCATCTCACGGTAGTTGCTCGAGCCCACCCACCCGGGCGACCGGAAAATGTCCCACTGCATGAACGACAGCACCAGGCTGGCCACGATCGGACCCAGTCCGAACAGCAGAAACCCCACCACCCAAGGCGAGATGAACAACCAGAAGTCACGCCGGTCCTCACGCCCCATCGGATCCCGGGATGCTGCTCGGCTGCTTTGACGTTTCATCGTTTCGAGGTCTTGCTGTTCCGCTCCCTCACGGTCGCGGCTCTGATTGTGTTGGGTCATGTCGACTTGTCGACGTTTTGACGTTTCGACGTTTCGACGTTTCACCGTTTCGACGTCCCCTCGCTTCGCGCAAGAATGCGGTTGACCTCGGGGATCGCCCGCCGGACGGCCTCGGCCGCGGTGGCGCGTCCCCGCCAGACGCGGTCGAGCTCGCTGGCAATCGTGTCGAACAACTCCTGGTAGTAGATGCTCTGCACGGGCGGATGGGCGTACTCGAGGGCGTCGACCGCGACGCGCTTGCTGTCGGGCGCTTCGGGCTGACGAAGGAACGCGTCGCTACGGGCCAGCTTGACGCACGAGGGGACCTCGACGCTGAGCAGGCCCCTCATACCCTCGGGGCCCGTCATCCACTTGATGAACTCCCAGGCGGCCTGCGGATGCCGCGACTGGGTGGTGATCGCCAAGGCCGATCCGACGGCGGGCGAGACGCGGCCCGCGGGCCCGCGCGGTACGTGGGCGATGTCCCAGCGGAACTTCGCGTAATCCCGCATCACCGACACCGCTGGATACATCTCGGCGTGCATGCCGACGTAGCCCAGGCTGAACAGCCGCCACGGACCCAGGTCCTGCATATCGGTCGGCGTGGGGGCGACTTTGTAGCGGGTCACCAGATCCCCCCAGAACTGGATCGCCTCGACAGCCTGGGGCGAGTCTAGCACGCATCGCCTCCCGTCGGCGCTGACCACGTCGCCGCCGTTCTGCCAGATCCACTGGAGCCAGCTCCATCCGGTCGTGCCCCACTGGTCGATCCGGCCGTCGCCGTCGGTGTCTCGGGTGAGCTTCTTGGCGGCGTCGAGGAACTCGGCCCAGCCCCAGTTCGGCTCGGGCGGGTCGACGCCGCAGGCCTCGAACAGGTCGCGGTTCCAGTACAGCAGGTCGACCGACGCGTCCTTGGGTAGGCCGTAGAGCTTGCCCTTGTAGCTGAACGTCCGCAGCATCGATTCGAAGTAGTCGTCGCGGGAGACGGCGGGGTCCCGTTCCAGAAACGCGTCGAGGGGCATGAGCGTACCCAGCTCGGCCCAGGCCGGCAGGGCCGTCGGGTACATGAAGATGATGTCCGGCGCGATCTTGCCGACGTACATCACCTTGATTTTGTCCTCGTACTTGCCCGTGATGTGGAGGACGCGGAAATCGATGTGCGGGTGCGTCCGCCTGAACTCGTCCCAGATGGGCTCGTACAGGGCCATCAGCGACGGCGGGCAAGGCGGATGGGCGTAGACGACGACCGGCCGGCCTCGACTGTCGACGTAGGACCGCCTCGCGCCGATCAGTGCCACGACCAGGACGCCCACGACCGCCACCGGAACGATCCACGAACTGCTGATACGCATGGTCGTCATGCATTGTGCGCAACGGCCCAGGGCGGTCAACCGTGGCGCGTGGGTGGGACATCCGCGCGGCGACGTGCAAACTCGTGTGATCCGCCGGCTGCGGGAACGCCGATGATGTTGACAGGCGGTTTAGGCAGGCATAGTCTGCGCTCGATGGGACGCTGTGTGTGTGGGGGCCGGGCCTGGCACGGCGCGTGATGGTTCCTTGCCGAACACGACAGGTCGGGTGGGTTGGGCGGACGGCGTGGGCGGCCGTGACCGCCATCGTCGTCGGCTGCGCGGGGGATCGCTACTTCGGGGATTGGTCGGGCGATCAGGATCGCTCCGCCAAGACGGACTCGGCAGGATCGACCGACACGATCCGGCAGGCCGAGGCCGTTGCCAACGTCACGAGCCAGCCCGACCGCGAGCCGGCGAGCCTGCTCGATTCGTCACCCGGGTCGTTCAACACCGCGGACAAACGCGTCCAGCGCCTGGCCGTTCACATGGACGTCCTTCGCGTGGAGGTCCCCCTGGGCGCGATCAGTGAGTCCTACAAGATCTGGGACCACCTGGATGAGCACGCCATCGGGGGCGAGCGGGTCGTGATGCTGAAGCAGAACGGGCTGCGCGTGGGCGTGGGCCGGCCAGAAGCGTGGGAGCCGATCAAGACCATCATCGAGGGCATCACCGATCGGCTGATCTACCACGAACCGGCTTCGTTGAACGCCAGGGCGCTCGCATTGGAGATCAGCACCGGTCCGGACGACCAGACGGTGTTCTGGTTCCGGCGGGATGGCACAATGAAGGGCGAGACGTTTCCGGGCAGTCGCAACCTGCTCCAGGTCTTGTGCGCCATCAGCGAGCAGGACCCCGCCACGCTGGCCCTGAAGGTGATGCCCGAGATCCGCCGAAACCAGCAGAAGATGGAATGGTCCCGCGAGGGCGAGCGCGTTCGGCGCGTGCCGGTGCATCGCGGGCGGACGTTCTATGAGCTGGCCGTCGAGGTGGACCTGCCGACGGGACGATTCTTGGCCGTCGGGCCCGGGCACGAGATCGAGCTCAGGTCGGTCATCGGCCGCGCCCTCTTGACGCGCGAGATCGACGGCAAACGGTATGAGTCGATCTACTTCCTGACGCCGCAGGTGATCCGGAGCGGGTCGAAGTCCGGCTGACGCCTGATGCCCCGGGTCCGCCGCGATGGGAAGGGGCGTTGCAGGGCGAGGTGACCGTCGCGTGGCCTGGGAGTCCGCTGCGAACGCGTAAACTGCGGCGGGCCCGTGGCTCTCGAGTAGAGACGGGCACCTGGCGTGTCGATCCCGGTGTAGGAGCCGTTCGTTGTCCAGCGGTGCGGACGAAGACATGACGGCAGAGGGCGGGTTCTACGAACGGCTGTGCCACAGCGCGGGCATCCCCATCGTCGCGACGGACGAGCAGATGACGGTCCGCGTGTGGAACGAGGCCGCCGCCGAGATGTTCGGCGTCCCGGCCGAACGGATGCTCGGCCGGCCGTTGGTGGACGTCATGCCCGCCAACCGCCGCGACCTGGCCGAACAGATGTTCCTGCGGGCCCTGCGCGATCACGTGGTCAGCGAGTTCGAGATCGTCCACACCTACCGGCAGCCCTCGCCGATCCATCTGGGCATCACCGTCTCGCCGATCTTCCTGAAGGATGGCAGGTGCATCGGGGCATCGGCGTGCATTCGGGACATCACTCGCCGTTTCGAGCTGGAGAAGCGGCTGCAAGCCTCGGAGAAGATGGCGTCGCTGGGCAAGCTGGCCGGTGGCCTGGCCCATCACTTCAACAACATCCTGGGCGGGGTCAGCACCTCGGTCGACTACGCGTTGCAGGGTGAAGACCCGGGCGCGTTGCGCCGAGCGCTGAGGATCACGTCCGACGCGGTCAGCCGGGCCGCCAAGCTGACGACCCACCTGCTGGCCTTCGCCGAGGGCGACCGCCGACCGGACGATCTCAGCGACCTGACCGAGACCGTGCTGGCCTTCGCGGACGGGCTCGAGCCCGGGCTGCGGGAGCGGAAGATCGATCTGGCCCTGGACCTCAACGCCGCGCCCGTGTCGGAGGTGCCCCGACATCGGTTGCTGACGGTGCTTCAAAACCTGGCCAACAACGCCATCGAAGCCATGCCCCGCGGTGGGCAACTGTCCCTGGCCGTCTGGACCGAGGGAGAAGACGTCAGGATCGAGATGAGCGACACCGGCTGTGGGATCAGGGAGCCGGATCAGCCGCACGTCTTCGAGCCCTTCTTCACCACCAAGGACCAGACCCGGCCCCACGGCATGGGGGGTGGCGGGCTGGGCTTGGCTGTCGTTCATGGGCTGGTCCGCGAGATCGGGGGGGCCATATCGCTGCACAGCACGCCCGGCGAGGGATGCCAGGTCGAGATCCGGTTCCCGATCCGCCGGCCCGAATCCCGCTAACTTCGTCCGACCCAACGTGTCTAAACCCTTGCAGGCCGGGGGGGCTCGTCCCTCCCGGTGGAAAGCGTAGGTGAGACATGAGACCTGCAACGTTTCGTCCACGGTATCGGTCCGGCACTTGGGCGGCTGGGATGGCGGCTCTGGTAATGGGGGCCCTGACCCAATCGGCCCACGGGGCTGGTCCGACCACGACCTGGGGGGTGGGCGAGGGACACCCGCCGGCCCGTGCGGACCTGTCCCCGGCCCAACGGCGGCTGATGGCCCGCCGGGCCGCCGAGGTCCGGGCCCTCCGGGACGCATTGACCCAGGCCGTCGGCACCCCCCGGCCCAGTGACATCCGTACCGGTCACATCCAAATCCAGGGCCGAATCGCCGGTCTCCGCGTGCTGGAGACGCAGGAATTACCCGACGGCCGTTGCCGGGCCGTCGTAGAGGTCACCCTGCCGGTCGAGGCAGGCCGTCAGCGGCCCGACCCGATCGGTGAGGTCCTGACCGACTACCTCCAGAGCCGGTCGGACCTGCTGCGGTCACGCCAGAAGTGCGTGGCCCGGCAGGCGCAACTGGAAGGGGAACTGGGGGAAGCGACCGCGTCGATCCGTCAGTCCGTCGCCGCGGCGCTGAAGGCCTGCCAGTTTGACCTGACCGTCATCGACTGGGCCCTGGCGGACCTGGAGGCCAAGACGGTAAACCGTCTACCTGGTCCGACGACGACCTCGGGCCCGTCAACCTGAGCGAAATCCGCGGTGACGCGGAAACGCCCCGCCGGGCCGAGCCCGCCCGGTCGGGGCGTTCTGCATGCTGGGCCCCCATACCCTCCTGCGTATTTCTGACGCAACTACCTATTCTTAAATAAGTTAGACCTAGACCGAGGCATCTGTCGTTTGCTGCCACCAGGTCCGGGCTCGGGGGTACAAGCGGGTAGAGGTCGGCCCTGAGGCACGAAGTTGTGTAGAAAAAATATTTGGTAAAAGGGCTTGTTCCCGGGCGGGGGGCTGATTATCCTAGGACCAGTTTTCGGGAGATCTTGGCCACGGATGTGGGCCGTATAGGCTGTGGCCGGATGAAGGATATAGGCGCGGCGTGGGACCGATCCGTGAGGCAGAGGCGCGCTGCCGAAGGTTTCCATCAAGCCCCTTGTCAGTACTGACCGATAACGTTTACAGGTCAGACGATCAAGACGAGGGCGAGGAACGATCGGTTCCCTGGGCTTTGGTTGATCTGATTCGACTGTAAGCACAATCGCACACGGACGCGGGTCG
>CAYOGX010000225.1:0-6377 GCA_964403235.1 uncultured Planctomycetales bacterium
GGTGGATCATCACGCACAGCAGCATGAAGTTGCTGCCAATGCCGTGGATCCGGCGCATCAGCCAACCCATCGGTTCCTCGGCCGTGATCTGCTGGACGCTGGTGAACGCCCCGACCGTCTGTTCCACGCCGTCGACCTCGAACGTTGTGTCCGCGTAGGGCACGTAGTAGACGAGCAGGAACATCCCGCTGAGGATCTGGACGATGAAGAACACCAGCGCCATCCCGCCGAAACAGCCCGTATAGTCGTACCACGCACGGTGCTTGGGGCTGTTCTTGGTCAAGACCTCGTGCTCGGTCAGCTCCACCAGCCCCGTGCGCCGATCGATCCATCCGAGCCAGCCGTTGCGTTTGGTTTCAACCTTGTCGGCCATCACTAAGTCCCTACAACCAGATCATCACCGTCCATCGTCGTTTCGACGGTCAACAGCGGCGACGGCGGCGGGCCGGCGATGTTGACGCCGTTGCGATCGAAGTAGCCGTCGTGGCACGCGCAGAAGAACTTCTTGGTCGCCGGCTGCCACTTCACCAGACAATTCAGGTGCGTGCAGGCGCCGTTGAAGGCCTTGAACACGCCTTCGTCCCTGATCACCAGGACGACCGCGTCGCCGTACTTGACTTTGACGCACTGGCCCTCGTCGGGCTGGGCCCCCTTGGTCAACCGCACCGGCCGGGCCACCCGGTACTTCCCCCACGGCGCCAGGTATCGACCCAGCACGTAGACGAACTGCAACCCGAGGACCGCGCCGACCGCGGCCGAGACCGTCGCGATCAACCCGCGACGCGTACGAAGCCGCGCGTCCCCGGACCCGTTCTCGGGTTCCTCGGTCGGGATTACAACCATGAGTCCACCTCACCTCGAGCCGCATCGGGGCTCGACCTATCGAGCTGCCGCCTGGCTTGCCGGGGCCGCCACCTTGTCCGCAGGCACCGGGACCGGGTCCACCGACTTGACGCCCAGGTAACCGTGGCAGCGATTGCAGTACTTCTCGACGTCGTGACACTCCTGGCACTCAACCGTGTCGAAATCGCCGCGGAGCTGCGCCTTGGGATGGTGCCGCAGCCACCAATCCCCCGGCAGGTTGGCCGGCTTGTGATAGGGCGGCGTGACCACGGTATCGGGCTTCTCGAGCGCCAGCGGATGGCCGGGCAGTTCGGCCGTCAACTCCTGACTGGGCATGTGACGCGGGCTGGCCAAATCGCTGGCCCGCACCCAAACCAGGCGGACACCGAACAACGCGAAAACCGCGACGGTGGTCACGACGGCAGCGATAATCCGATTCATCGGTCAGACCGTCCCGCTTCTCAATCGACCCTACGTCCCATCGGCTCCCGTTCCGGATGCCGAACCCGTTCCCGCGGTGTTGGCGCCGGCCGTCTCGTAGACGTTCGGCCCCGGATCCCACGGGTTCACGTAGCGGCGGTCCTTGATGTCGTACCGCGCCGCCCGTGATGGGCTGAACGTCGCGCCCCCGAAGTGCATCAGCTTGCTCATCGGGAAATACACCAGCAGCACCAACACCAGCACGAAGTGCAGCATGAACATCACCGACGGCAACGCCTCGACCGCCGGCACCGTTAGCGTCGTCAGGCAGTAGGTGAAGTTCTTGACCTTCAGCAGATCGACGCGAAGGTAGTCGGCCATCAACACCCCCGTGCCCGTGATCGCCAACAGCAGAATCAGGGCCACGTAGTCGCTCCACAGCGAGATGTAGAGCTGTTGGGGCCGGTACAACCGGCGCATCAGGACCAACAACAGGCAGATGGGCATCACGTACCCACCGTAAATGCCCAACGACTCGATGACGACGATCCACCCCCACACCGGGTAGACGAAATACCGCAGGTGCCGCAGGAGGATGAACACCAGCGACCAGTGAAACAACATGCTGAGCGCCCACAGGTACTTCCTGTCCCTGATCAGGCTGCGGTGGAGCAGGACCTCGCCGAGCACGCGGAGGATCACCCCGCCCGTCGTCGTCGGCGCGGGCGTGGTCGGGATGGACAACGGCACGGGCGTGGTCACCCAGGCGGCGATCCGGTGGCTCACGCCGGCAACGAACGCCGCCACGGCCGCCCACGAGATCGCCGCCCAGAGGAACGGCTCTAGGCCGGGTTCCCGCAGGGCCAATGCACCCAGGACCGCGATGACCAGGCCGATGCCCGCCATCACCGCGGGCGCCGTTCGCGGCCGACCGGAACGCCCGGCGCGCACCGCGCCGCCCATGCCGAGCACCATTACCACAACGCCCAGGATGAGCAACAACAGCGTTCCCATGCCTCCGGTCTCTTGGCTACCTGGCCCCAGTCACGGACAGCCAACGTTACAGCCCGTCGATCCGTACCCGCCAACCGCCTCAAGGGCGCTACGCGGCGACAGCACGACGACCAACAGCCACTGGCCAACCGTCGCCGACCGTTCGTGCAAGCGACCCGATCGGCCGCTGCAGCCCGGTCCCTACACGCAACCCGTCGGCTTCGGCAAACCCGCCAGCTTGCACGCGCCCTTGGCCGGACCAGACGGAAACAGCTCGTAGATCCGCTTCAGGTTGCACCCCGTCTCCTTGCACAACTTGCGGATCATCGGGGCCACGCCGAATTCCAGGTAGTACTTGCGGATGTAGTTGATGACGTTCCAGTGCTCGTCAGTCAACTCCTCAATGTCCTCCGTCGGCGCGAAGGCCTTACACACCTCTTCGTCCCACAACTCCGGGTTCTGCAGGAAGCCATCCTCGTCGACCTCAAACGTCTTACCGGCCAGTTCGATCGTTTCTGCCATCGCTGTTTGTTCCTACGCTTACGAGTCCAATGCGACTACGAATGTAACGCCCATTCCCGCGGGCTCTCGACGTCCGTCCGCGCTGCGCGGCGACGTCGCCGCGGGAAACAGCCCAATGCCACCTATCTCATCGCCGGGACAAACGCCGCGTCCCGGGTTTCAATCTGGCCCCAGCCCGGCCCAACTGCCACGTTACCCCGATCCCCACGCCGGCGCCGCGCCGGCCCCGGGGCGCGCCGTGGCAACGGCGGCCCGATAGTGGGCGGCCTGGCGAACCATCGCCTCGGCCCACTGCGGCGACCCCACAGCGTGCACGTGGCAAAAACAAGCCCAAACGTTCTTGTAAACCAGCCCGTCTCGCCAACCGTCCAGGCCGTACCCACGCTCAACCGCCAACGCCGAGCGGACGCCCGCCCATCGCTCGTCCACGCTCCGGCAGTAGCGGAACTCGTGCCCTTTCAGCGACACCCCGCGCTCGAACCACGGGTTGTCGGCGTCGACGCGGACAACCTCATACCCGTGCCCCTGCGGCAGAGGGTCCGCGACGAAACGCACGGGGAACACACCCACCATCGGCCAATCCCGTCCGTCGACGCTCAGCGACTCGCTCAGGTAAATCAGCCCTCCGCACTCGGCATACACGGGCAAGCCCGCCTCGATCCGTCCCAGAAGCGACCGCCGGAATCCGTCATTGCCCGCCAGCAGCGACGCGTGCGTCTCGGGGAACCCACCGCCGATGTACAGCGCATCCACCTCTGGCAGGACGGCGTCGTGGATCGCGCTGACGTAGACCAGCTCGACCCCGCGCCGGGACAGGGCCTGTAGGTTCTCAGGGTAGTAAAAGTGAAACGCCGAGTCACGGATCACCCCGATCCGCAGTCCGCCCGCTTCTGGATGCCGATCGGCCGACGGTCGTCCCGCCGGTGCCTCCAGGACGCCGGCCGTCCCAGCCGCCTTCCGCACCGCATCCAGGTCTACGTTCTCACAGACGGCCTGCGTGACGGCCTCCAGGAGCCGCCCGTCGTCGGGATGCTCAGCCGGGGGCACCAGGCCCAAGTGCCGTTCCACCAGCGTCAGGCCCTTCATCCGCGGTACGACGCCGAAAACGGGCAGCCCGCAATCACGCTCGACCGCCGCGCGGACGACCGATTCCTGGCGACTGCCCACCACGTGGTTCAGAATCACCCCGGCAAACTGCACGTCCCGGTCCAATGCGCGGCACCCCAGGACCATGGCCGCCACGGTCCGCGTGCTCTTGGTGCAGTCGGCCACCAGGACCACGGGCGCGCCGAGCAGCTTGGCCAGCTCGGCCGTGCTGTACGTCCCCGCCGGATCGATCCCGTCATACAAACCGCGGTTGCCCTCGATCACGCCCAGATCGGACCCGTCGCCGTACGTCACGAAACTCGCTTGCACGTCGGCCGGGGGCATGAGGAACGTGTCGAGGTTGTGGCATTCCCGTCCCGCCGCCAGCCTCAGCCAGGCGGGATCGATGTAGTCCGGCCCCTTCTTGAACGGCGCGATGCGCAGACCTTGCCCCTGCCAGCCACCGATCAAGCCCAGCGTAACTACCGTCTTGCCTGAACCCCCACGCAGGCCGCTGACGACCACACGCGGGACGGTCGTTCGGAACATCTACCCCGTTCCTCATCACGGGCGGCGCGCCGCCCTTACGATCCTCCGCCCGGCGCCGTTCTCAGAAGAAGATTACGAAGCCCCGTTCGGCGCAAATCGTCCTTCGGCCGGTCCGAAATCCGAGCCACACGGGCGCGGCATCAGGGACCTCCCGGCGGGCGGGCTACCACTTGAACTGGGTCGACATACGGAACGTATCGACGGCCAGCGTGTAGTCGTCGATGTGCTTGTCCGTAAACTCGATCCCCGTCATGCTGAACCACTTCTCCCAGCCGATCCGCTCGATCCACTCGCCCATGCGCTCGTGCTTGCGGGCGTTGGCGGCGTAGACGTCGAGGATGTTCACGACCGCCTCCACCGTCTCGGGCCACCGAGGCGGGGTGTTGGGCAGGAACGGCACCGCCAGCCGGGAGAACATCGGCGCATGCCGGGCGTTGGACACCTTGCCGCCCACCCACAGGCTGATGCCGTCGCCCTCGGCGTCCAGCATCGGCAGCGCGGGACACATCGTAAAACAGTTCCCGCAGTACATGCACTTCTCTTCGTTGATGATGACGCTCTTGTTCTTGGGGTCCGGCCGGATCGCGCCCGTCGGGCACGAACCCACCGTCGAGGGCACCTCGCAGATCTTGCCCAGCTTCTCGTGGTCGGCGATCGGCGGCAGCCGATGGATGCCGAGGATCGCGATGTCCGAGCAGTGGACCGCCCCGCACATGTTCAGGCAGCAAGCCAGCGAGATCCGCACCTGCGCCGGCAGGTCCATGTTGCGGAAGTGGTCGAATACCGCGTCCATCACCGACTTGACCACGCCCGAGGCGTCCGTCGCCGGCGTGTGGCAGTGGATCCAGCCTTGGGTGTGGACGATGCTTGTCACCGACGGGCCCGTCCCGCCGACGGGGTACCCGCGGCTCTCGAGGTCCTTGATCAACGGCTCGACCTTGCTCTCGTCGTCCAGTAGCCACTCGACGTTGTGACGGCTGGTGAAACGCAGGTATCCATCGGTGTGCTTGTCGGCGAGGTCGGCCAGCTCACGGATGTAGTCCGTGCTGACCAGCCGGCCGGAACCCATCCGAACGCTGTAGAGCTTCTCTCCGGACTCGGAGGTGTGTACGAGCACGCCCGGCCGGGGAATCTCATGGTATTTCCATTTCCCGTAATTCCGCTCGATGATCGGCGGCAGCATCTTTCGGAAATCCGGCGGGCCAATGTCCGTCTCGGCGTAGTATGGTTTCTCTTTCTCGCTCATGCTCATCTCACTCCTTCTCGCCGTTGTCGCGTTGAGGGACCTCGTCAGGCCACCAGAAGACGTACGGATTGGCCCGTGGCTCGCGGATCATTTGTGGTACCGGGTCCAGACCCATTTCCTTGAGGAATACGCGCATCCCGACGCGCTTGATCAGCTCGCCGCAGCGCTCACGGAAGCGGGCGTTTTCGTCCCACCAGTCGTGGATGTGCCGCGCCAGCTCCTTGATGTACTCATACGGCGGCTCAAGCTTGATGAACGGGATGATGACCCACGACATCATCGCCCCCTCCAGGATGGGGGCCTTGCCGCCGATCAGGATCGTTGCCCCCCGATCCTTCCCGGGGGCCAGCGCCTTGGGCATCACGTTGATGCAGTGCATGCACCGCGTGCAGTTGGCGTTGTCGATGGTGATGGCCTTGGCCTTGGCGTCGTACCTCATGCACGACGTCGGGCACATCTCGATCACCTCGCTCTGGATGTCCAAGCCGCCGTCAGCGTATTCCTTGACCGCCGCGGCGTCGATCTGGATGTCGTCCCGCCACGTGCCGATGAACGACAGGTCCGCCCGCGCGATCGCGGCCACGCAGTCGTTCGCGCACCCGGAGAACTTGAACTTGAACTTGTACGGCCACGGCGGACGGTGCAGTTCGTCCTGGAACTCCATCGTCATGTCGTAACACATGCCCATCGTGTCAAAGCACGCCCACTCGCACCGGGC
>CAYOGX010000225.1:6387-6852 GCA_964403235.1 uncultured Planctomycetales bacterium
GCCGCAGCAACAGCTCGGCGTCCGTAGGGCTGAACCCGACCCACCCAGGTCAAACCCCGCGTCCGACAAGTCGTTGAAAACGGGCTGGAGCTGATCGGTCGTGGTGCCCAGCAGGATGATGTCACCTGTCGAGCCGTGGAAGTTCGTCAGGCCGCTGCCTCGCTTGTCCCAGATGTCGCAGATCGTCCGCAGCGCCTTGCTGGTGTAGAACCAACCGCTGGGATGGTTCACGCGAAGCGTGTGGAAGTCGCGGACGCCGGGGTACTCCTCGGGCCTCTGGGTGTAGCGGCCAATCACCCCACCGCCATAGGTCCGCACGCCGACGATCCCGCCGTGCTTCCACAGGCCGACCTTCTCTCTGTAAGAGGCCTCAAGCTGCCGAAGCAGATCTCGGGCAGCCGGTTTCTTCGCCGCGGCCTTCTTGATCTCCTTGACGAAGCTGGGCCACGGCCCCTTCTCGAGCTC
>CAYOGX010000226.1:0-6839 GCA_964403235.1 uncultured Planctomycetales bacterium
TATCCCTATCCGCCTTTCTTCGTCTGGTTGTGCCTGCCGTTTTCTTACCTGTCGTTTCATGCCGGGGCGATCGTGTGGGCGGTGATGATGGCGGGGCTGTTCGTGGGCGCCCTGATGCTGATGCTCCGCTCCGTGCCCGGCGGGATGCGTTGGTTCGGCTGGGCACTGCTGGGCTGTCTGGCGTATCACCCCCTGATCCTGTCCATCTACACCTGTCAGAACGCGACGCTCTCGTTGCTCATCCTCGCGGCGTGCTATGCGTTGCTTCGCGGCGGCCGACCGTTCGCCTCTGGCGCTGTGTTCGCGCTGCTGGCCTTCAAACCGCAACTCACGATCGTCATCGGGTTGGCGATGTTATGCACGCGCCATTGGCGCTTCGTGGGTGGGGCCGCAGTGGGCGGGCTGATGTTGCTAGCGGCTTCGCTGGCGGTCAGTCCGTCGGCGTGCCTGGACTACATCCGTCTGGCCCCGACCATGTCGAAGTGGATCGACATGCCGGGCATGCATCTCGAGCGGATGAGCTGCTGGTACGGGTTCTGGCGGCTGGCGTTCGCGGGTCAATCGCTGTGGTACGCACAGGCCGCCACGATCGTTATGTCCATCGCCACGCTCGTGCCGTTGGTCTACATCCTGCGAAGGCCGATCGACCCGCGATCGCCGTACTTCGCCGTGCAGTACGGGGCCCTGGTCCTGGCGACGGTCGTGCTCAGCCCGCACCTGCTGACCTACGACCTGACGCTGCTGCTGCTGCCGGTGTTTCTGCTGGCGACGTTCCGATCGCAAGACGCCCTGGACGTGTCATCGCGCCTGCCACGATCGCTGGCCCTGGCATTGTTCGTTGCCGCGTCCGTCTCCTGGCCGGTTGCCTCGGCCACGGGCGTCCAGATCATCGTACCCCTCGTGACGATCGCCCTGGCGGCGCTCGCCAAGGCCAGGACGGCCCTGCTCGGGGTGCCGGAACCGGGGATTGATCCCCCACCTCAGATCGTTCGCAGCTCCCCTTTACCTCTCGGCCGAGGCACGACATACCGGTGTTGATAGCGCCAGACCCGGATCATCAAGGCAGTTCGATCAGCCACGTTTATCGTTGCTGTTTCGACGTTTCGCCGTTTTGACGTTTCGCCGTTTACCGGTACCGCACCCATCTGACCAGCTCGAACAGGCCGGGGGGTTTGCCGTACAGCAGGATGCCGACGCGGAAGACCTTCGCCGCGGCCCAGATGGCCACGATCACCCAGACGGCGAGCCAGAGCGGCGCGGCGATCTGCTGCCAGATCGGCACGGCCGCCTGGGTCGATGTGACCCGAATGATCATCACGAGCGGCGCGATCGGCGGGACGAAACTCAACACCGTGCTGAGCGTCGAGTCTGGATGCTGCGCGAAGTGGAACCAGCACACCATCGGGACGATGATCACGATGGTCATCGGTGCGGTGAGCGCCTGGGCCTCTTTCAACGTGTTGCAGGCCGACCCCATCGCCGCCAGCATCGACGAGAACAGCAGAAACCCCAACACGTAGTACAGGATAAACTGGCCAATGCTCGCGATCTGCACGAGCCCCTCCACGCCCTTCCAGACCGCGGCCCCATATCCAGCCGTCGCCCAGATCAGGATCAGCGTGAATCCCACCAGGGCGATGCCCAGGATCTTGCCCGCCATCAGCTCGAGTGGGCTCAGGGCCGACAGCAAGACCTCGACGACCCGCGAGCTCTTCTCCTCGACCACGCTGGTCAGCAGGCCCTGGCTGACGCCGAACACGCCCATGAACAGCAGGAACAGGAACGCGAACGGCGTCATCATGTGCGCGATCTCGTCCTCGACCTTGGTCTGTTTGCCGGTCACGTCACGGTGCTCGAACCCCAGCCCGCGGCTGACGCGCAGGACCTGCTCGACGTTCAGGCCCGCCTTGGCGATCCGGACGCGCCTAACGGCCTGGCCGACCAGCCATTCTGCCGTGTGCCGACGTGACCCGATGTCACCCGCCCGTCGGTAGACGATGCAAGGCGCCTCGCCCTCGATGGCGCCGACGGGCAGGTAGAACGCGGCGAGGAGCGCCTTGTCCTTGACCCGTTTTTTGAGCCGGTTCAGCGCCTCGGCCGTGTCGCTCGTCTCCGGCACGATCTCGACGCTGACCTGTCCCTCGGATTGCCCTTCGTTTCGCTCCTTGACCAACGTCAACAGGACGTCGGCCACCTGGGCGGTCCGATCGACCACGGCCAGGTTGATCGGCTCGGGCTTGCTCTCCTTCTGGACCTCGATTCTCGCCATGAGCAAGATCAGGCCGATGATGAGCAGCGGCGTGAACAGCGCGCCGATCAGAAACGCCTTGGTCTTGATCGTCTCGGCGTACTCCCGCCGGGCCACCACCACTATCTTGCGAACGTTCATATCGATTCACCGACCAGTGCCAGGAACACCTCGTTCAACGTCGGGCGCTTGATCTCGAACCGCAGCACGGTGTAGTGCTCGATCGTCTCGGCCAGCAGGTCCTGCGGGTTGGCCCCCTCGACCAGCGTGACCTCCATGCACAGGTCCTTGGGTTCTACCGCCTCGACCATTGCGAGCCGGTCGATGTCGGGCGACGGCTCCTTGGTCTGGAGGATCACCTTCCGCGGGTCGTATCGGCCCAGGACGTCCGCCACGCGGCCGTCGAGGACCTTCAGCCCCTGGTGGACCAGCATCACCGAATCGCACAACCGCTCCGCCTGCGCCATCATGTGTGTCGACAGCAGGATCGTGCATCCCTGATCCCGCAACCGCCACACCTCCGCCGTGAGCGTCTCGACGTTCACCGGGTCAAGCCCGGCGAACGGCTCGTCGAGGATCAGCAGCTGGGGGTCACAGATCGTCGCGGCGAGGAACTGGAGCTTCTGCTGCATCCCCTTGGACAGCTCCTCGACCCGCGCTGAGGCCCAGTTGCCCAGCCCCACCTGGTCCAAGCGTTCGGGGACGATCCGCTTGAGCCGCGCTCCAGAGACGTCCTTGATCGAGCCGAGATACCGCAGCGTGTCGCCCACGCGCATCTTGCGATACAGCCCACGCTCCTCCGGGAGATAGCCGATTCGCGCCTTCACCACCGACAGATCATCCGACCCAAATACCTCGATCCGGCCCGTGTCCGGTGCGATGATGTCCATCATCATCCGGATGGCCGTCGTCTTGCCCGCCCCGTTCGGCCCGAGGACCCCATAGATACAACCGGCGGGCACGACCAGGTCCAGCTCGCGCACGGCCCGCACCGACCCGAACGATTTGCTGACCTGCTCGATGTTCACCACGGCCGCGTCGGTCACGATCGATCCCCTGGCGCAGTCAATCAGCGCCCCTCCTCGGCCTCCAGTTGAACTACCCCGCAAACGAGGGCGGAGTTTCAAAAATCGATCTGCAATCATAAGGGAGATCGGCATCGTTGAAAACGTCGACAAGCAAAGCGGCGACGTCGGCTTGTGTGGTGGGACGACTCCCCTGTTGACGCTATGATACGCTCGGATCGGGCACGTTCGCTTCCATCCCGCCCGGACGTCCTAGGAAAGCTATGAAGGAGCCAGACACCATGGACATGTATCGGCATCTGTCCCGTTTCGCGGCATGTACCGTCGGACTAGCCGTTCTGGCAGTGGCCGGTCGGCTCGGGGCCGACGAGCCGTTCGACTACTTCCAGAACTCCTGGAGCGTCATCGGGCTGAAAGACTACAAGGACGGCACGCGCGTCACGCCCGACAACGAGCTGCTCCTGGCCGGCAAGAAGAAGGTTCGACTGCGGTTTGGGCGCGACCTGACCCGGTTGAGCCGCAAGCAGACCAAAACCCTGCTGGACGGTTGGCTGCCCGTCGTCCTGCTTGACGCTGCGGACGGACCGGTGCGATACGAGTTCGTCTTGTGGGCGACGCCGCGTCCGACCGTCAAGGATTGGCGCAAGGCGTTCGACTGGCCGACCGAGGGGGAGAACTTCCTGAATTGGATCGTCATCAGGGTCGCCAACACCGGCAACACGCGGGCGGAGGCAAAGGTGAAGGTCGAGCGGACCGGCGCGACCGGTTCGGCGACGTCGGCCTTGAAGTTGTTCGCGTGGTCACTCGACCCCGGTCAGCGCGTCGAGGACGTCGTCCGTATCCCGTTCGCGCCCGTCAAGGATGCATCGGCGTTCGCGGATCAGGACGCCAAGCTGTGGCTCGACCGGACGGTCGGGTTCTGGCGGGGCCTGATGGACGGGGCGGCTCGGATCGACGTGCCGTGCACGAAGGCGACGCAGGCGCTGCTGGCGGCGCATGTCTGCCAGCTCATCGCCAACGACCACGGCGAGCTCCACGGGGGCGAGGGGTTCTACGACGAGTTCTACATCCGCGACGGCGGCTACCAGATCATGGAGCTCGAGGAAGCGGGCCTGCTCGACGCGGCGCGCAAGGCCGTGGCGCCCTACCTCCGTCAACAGCGACCCGACGGCCGGTTCGAGACGCAGCGGGGTCAGTTCGACGCCAACGGCCAGGCGCTGTGGGTCCTGTGGCAGTTCTACAAGATCACGGGCGACCGCGTGTGGCTGACCAAGGCCTATCCCCAGATGCGACGCGCCGTCGACTGGATGATCCAGGCCCGCCGCAAGGCGCCGGCCGATTCGCCCTTCGCCGGCGTGCTGCCCAACGCCCTCGCCGACGGGGAGTACCTCTGGGACGGCAAGCACCATATCGTCGGCTACGATTTCTGGAATCTGCGCGGGCTGCTGTGTACGGCCGACGCGGCCCGAACGCTCGGCAAGGCCAACGAGGCCGACGAGCTGCTCGCCGAGGCCAAGCGCTACCGCGCCGCTGTCGACGCAGCCTGGAAGCTAACCGGCCTGGCCCACTTCCCGCCGAGCTGGGAGAAGGCCGGCACGCACTGGGGTAACACCGAGACGCTGTGGCCCACGGAGCTGTTCGAGCGCGACGACCCGCGCGTGGCCGCCCTGCTGGCCGAGGTCCGCCAGCGACACGGCGGCGGGTTCGTCGAGGGCACGATCCGCTGGCTCGGACACAAAGGCGCGATCCATCCCTACATGTCCGCCTACTCGACGATGACGTCGCTGGCTCGCGGCGAGCATGAGCAGGTGGTCGAGGACTTCTACTGGTATCTGCTACATTCGGCCGCGACGCACGCGTTCCCGGAGGGCATCTACTACAAGCGCCGGTTCGCGTGGAGCCACACGATCCCCCACGTGACCGGCGCGTCGAACTACGCGCTGATGCTGCGACACATGCTCGTCCACGAGCGCGGCGACGAGCTGCACCTGTTGCCGGCCGTGCCCGACTGGTGGCTGGCCGAGGGCAACCAGATCTGCATCGAACGGGCACCGACGCACTTCGGCCGGATGGGCCTGAAGGTCACCGGGCTGGCCAAGGGCGTTCGCGTGGAGCTCGACCGGCCCCGACGGCGACCGCCCAAACGGATCATCCTGCACCTGCCCCAATCGCGATCGCTGGACAGCTCGATCAAGGGGGTCGAGGTGGCCGTGCGGTCCGATCAGAAGCAACGATGGGACTTCCCGACCGTCGTCAAACGCTACCGCGAGCTGACGCCCTACTCCGTAACGCCGATCCCGGGGCTGGTCGACCTGCCGCTCGACCCCGCGTTGCCGCCGGGTCAATGCCGGATGCTCGACCTGGCGCCGCTGGCCAACACCGACCCGTTCAAGGCCCCGTTCGGCGTGCCGAATCCGGGCAAGTTCCTCTTCACGGGCCTGCCCGTCGGCGTTCATACGGCCGGCGGCGTGCCGTTTGCGATCATCGACCCGGCAAAGAACAAGGGCCGGGGGCTCGTCGTGCTCCACTCACCCAGCGCGCCGTCGAACCGGAAGTGGCCCCGCCAGGTGGTCATTCCCGTGAAGGACAAGGGCAAGCGCCTGTTCTTCCTGGGCAACGTTCACGGCTGGGACAGCGGCGACGAGGGCACGGGCGAGTGGGGCGCGGTGGCGCTGTACGTGATTCACTACGCCGACGGCCAAAAGCAGACCGTCCCGCTCATCACCGGCCGAACGGCCGAGGATTGGACCGGAAACCGGGAGGCCACGGAAGTCTTCCGCGGCCTGGAGGGCGGCATCTGGCACCTCAACGTTCTCGGCGTCAAGCTGCACGACGTGCAGATCGACACGATCGTCTTTAGCGATCTGGGCACGCGGGCCGCGCCGCTGCTCGCCGCCGTGACGCTCGAGAAATGACCATGCCCATCGAAGCCGTCGTGTTCGACCTGTTTGGGACGCTCGTGCCCTCGTTTCCTTCGTCGCTCTTCGAGCGGTCTCTCGAAAAAATGGCCGCCGTCGGCATGCAGGCCGTGCTGATCGCCCCACCCGGCGAGGTCTCGCCGGACACGTCCGAAAACGAGGGCGAGACCTGGACCGGCCCACGGATCGAGGCCCTCAGCGACGTCCTGAGCCTGCTAAACCCGCCCTCTATTGACTAAGGCACCGGTCCGGACCGGCCGATCCTACCTTGGGGGATAAGACCGCGCCGAGCCCGACCCTGACGGGCCGGGCCATGGTCGTTGTAAGTCTTTGATTCAGAGGCACTAATGCCAGTTGCCGTGGCCACCCGACAGCTCCGCGGACTCACCACAGAGCACCACAGGATCCTGCGGGCCGTTGCGGCCCTGTGCATCGTGATGGCCTTCGGTACGTTCGGCCTGATGATCATCGAGGCCGAGTGGGGCTTCTGGAAGTCGCTCTACTTCACGCTCATCACCATCACGACGGTGGGCTACGGTGACGAGGGCTTGAGCGACCAGGGCAAGGGCTTCACGCTCATCCTGCTGGGGTTCGGCATCGCAACCGCCAGCTACGCGTTCGCGCAGGTCGGCCAGGCGGCCGTCGGCT
>CAYOGX010000227.1:0-6822 GCA_964403235.1 uncultured Planctomycetales bacterium
TCCGACTGGTCCGGTCGGCGGTCGATATCGACCCGGACAAGGCGCCGGCGTACGGCCTACCGCTGGTGTTCAACGCCGATTTCGAGGACGGCAAGACCGATCGTTGGGAGCCCACCGACCCGAAGGCCTGGCGAATCAAGGACGTCGACGGTAGGAAGGTCTACAACCAGTACCGCCAGAGCAAGTACAAACCCAAGCACCGCTCGCCCCTCAACATCTCGTTGATCAAGGATCTGCGGCTGAGCGATTTCGTGATGGACCTGACGCTGCGTTCGACGACGAAGACGTACGGCCACCGCGACATGTGCCTGTTCTTCGGACACGTCGATCCGGAGCATTTTTACTACGTGCACCTGGGGTTCAAGTCGGACCCGCATAGCAACAGCGTCATGATTGTCAACGACAGGCCGCGGGTTTCGATCGTCGAATATCGCACGGGTGGCACGAAGTGGACGGACGAATGGCACCGCGTGCGGCTGATCCGCCGGGCCGACGCCGGAACGATCGAGGTGTACTTCAACGATTTCGCCACGCCGCACATGTACACGGTGGACAAGACGTTTCCCGCCGGCCGGGTCGGCATCGGGTCGTTCGACGACACGGGGTACTACGACCAGATCAAGGTCTATGGGAACGTGGCGAGGTAAAACGTCGAAACGAAGAAACGTCGAAACGTCAAAACGTCGAAACGTCAACAGTCAGACAAGTGCGTTTCTAACGTGTCTCGTTTGGGGCCGCCGCGGCCGACTGCGTCGGGCGGCGGGGACGGAGGTGAGACCCTCACTTGGTCAGTGCTGCGCCACCCGTGCGGGGGTGTTTACCTTGCTAGGGGTTGGGCGTCGCAAGTGGAATGCTGCGACGTTGGCGGCGGTCGAAGACGCAGAGGCCGTCGAAGCCGATCTTGCGGAGAAGCGCGACGGCGTCCGTGATGTTCGCGCCGACGTGTTCGACGTAGTGTGCGTCGCTGCCCACCGTCACCGCGCGGCCGCCCATCTGGTGATACCACGTCAGGATCGTTCGGCCGGGAAAGCACACGCCCGGTTGCTGCCGAACCCCGCTCGTGTTGACCTCCAGTGCCATGTCGTGCCGGATGACGGCCTCCAGGACGGCGCGGATCTGTCGTTCGTACCGGTGCGGGTCGAACGGCAAGCCCCGCGCGAGGGAGTAGCGCTGGAAGCAGTCGAGATGGCCCAGGATGTCCACGAGCCCGCAGCAGGCGATCTGTCGCGCCGTGTCGAAGTACCCGTCCAGGGCCTCGTCTAACGGCAGGTCATCGAACAGCGCCTCGTGGACGCCGCGCGTGCCGATGTAGTGGACGGACCCAATGATCAGATCGAACGGCCAGGCGCCCAGGTCCGCCACGACGCTGCGGTACTCGTGCGGTTCGCCGATCTCGACGCCCGCGCGGATTGTAACGCGATCCGCCACGTCATCGCGAACGGCCTGGAAATCCTCGAACCATCGTTCGACGTTGAATCGTCCGGCCCCCGGGTCGGACGGGTTGCTGTCGAGGTGATCGGTGACGGCGATCTCATCGAAACCGAGGTCCGCGGCGCGCCGACAGATCTGGCGCATCGTCGCATGCCCGTCCACCGAATGGTCGGTGTGCAAGTGATAGTCGAGGAGCACGGTTCCTCCCAGATGGCCCCACCGTCGGGCCGGCACGACGCCGCCACGGTAGGGCGGTGTCGTAGGGCAGGTCGACGGAGGAGACCTGCCGAGACGGTTTGGCTGGATTGTAGCGGCAGGAGTGGCTTCGCTCCACCATCCCCTACGTTTCGCCGTCGGCGGGATGCGATACCGCGCGGACTACGAAGGTGTTTTCGTGGTGCCGGGCTGGAGATAACCGTGGGGCGAATGGATCAGGGCGCGGATGATCTCCTGGGCGACGGGGGCGGCCTTTCTGCCCCCGCTCTCGCCGAACTCGACGAGGACGGAGATGGCGAACTGGGGCTTGGCGTTCGGGTCGCCGGGAATGAAGCCGGCGAACCAGGCGTGGGCGCAACTGATGGGCTTGCTGTTGTGGGCGCGTTGCGGCGGCCACAGATGGTAGGGTCTTGAGCTGATGATCTTGGCGCCCGGGGTCTTGGCGATCTGCTCGGTGACGTCGGCCCGGCGCTTGGCGACGATCTTCTCTCGCCGGCCATCGGGCCATTGAACGACGTAGCGCCGGTCGAGGACGATCCGCGAGCACTGCGCGCTGCCGGTCTTGCCCGCCACGACGATCTCGTCCATGCGGGCGTAGCTGTAGGCGGTGCCCCGTCGGCTGTTGACCACACGATGCAGTCCGTTGCGGACCGTCCGCCAATGCTCAGGTTTCAGGCCGAGGTCCCACGTCGGCCGTTCGCGGACGTCGTTGGCGACCACCGTCGGCCAGCGAAACGTGCCCGACGCGACCGTCGCCATCAGGCTGGCCACGTGCAACGGCGTCAGGCCCAGCTCGCCCTGGCCGATCGCGAAGTTCCGCGAATCCCCCGTCCGCATGGGTCGGCGTTGATGTTCCCATAGCCACGCGACCGTGGGCAGGATGCCGGGTCGCTCCTCGATTAGACCGGTGCCGGCCACCATGCCGGGCGAGGGCGGCGGGCCGATCCAGAACTGACGGAACCACTGGCACAGCCGATCGCCCCGAATCTTCTCGCCGAGCTGGTAGAAGTAGCAGTTGCAGCTCACCTCGAGGGCCTCTTCGGCGTTCAGGCCGTTGGGGAAGTATTTCGCATTGTGCGACGTGTGAAACCTGTAGATCCAGCACTTGAACCGTCCCTTGGGATGGTGCAGGTAGCCGTGGCAGTTCATCCGCGTGGCCGGCGTGATCACGTTGAGGGCCAGGCCCGTCGCCAGCGTGGCCGGCTTGACCACCGAGCCGGGGGGATACACGCCCGCGACGGCCCGAAACAGCGTCGGCCGGTAGCGCGTGTCATCGCGGAGCTCGGCGTAGTGCTTGCGGAACAGGTTCGGATCGAACCCCGGATAGCTAACCAGCGCCAGCACCTCGCGTGTGGGGATGTGGAGCACCACGGCCGCCCCGCCCGTCGACAGCGGGTCGGCCATGACGGCTCTGAACAACAGATCGTAGATCTGCTGTTGCAGGTTCGCGTCGATGGTGAGCACGGCATCGGGCCCGTCGATGGGTTTGGTGTGTCCGATCTCCTCGCCGTCGATGTCCAGCTCGACCAGGCCGCGACGCCCGCGGAGCATCGACTCGCACAGCCGCTCGACCCCCGCCACGCCGAGCCGTTCCCAGGGCAGGTACTTGCGGAGCGGGTCGTCGGCGAAGGGGTCGCGGTCGCGCGCCTCAGCCGTCACCTGCCCGAGTTGGCCCATGACGTGGCCGAGCGCGGTGGCGTCGTGGTACAGCCGGCGCGTGCTGGCCCGCACGGTGATCCAGTCGTAATCCGCCAGCGCCAGTCGCGCCCGAACGGCGGTCTGGTGGTCGAGCCCGCGTGCGAGCGGATGGGCCATTCGCGTCTCTACGGGTACGACGATGGTGCCGCCCTTTTTGAGCAGGTGGCGTCGCAGGGCGGCGACGCGCTTGAGCGTGTACTCCCGGCGTTGCAGGATCTCATCGAGCGGTCGGCCTGCCGGCTCGGCCAGCAGGGCGTAGCTGTCCTCGATCTTCTTGGTGATCGTTTCCTCGTCGCGACGGTGTTGCTGTTCGTCGTCGAGCTCGGGATCGGCGGGCAATCGGCCCCGTTCACGCCAGCGGGCGGCGATCCTGCGGACGTACGTCGGGTCGCCGCTCAGCGCGCGGTAGTCCATGCAGATGTCCCAACTGGGCTCGTCGCTGGCGAGGAGCCTGCCGTAGCGGTCATAGATTCGGCCCCGGACGGCGGGGATATAGCGTGGCGGTCGGATCAGGGCGTCTTCGGCCACCTTGGCGTAGTAGTGGGCCCGCGCGACCTGCAACTGGGCCAGCCGGCCCGTCACCACGAGGACCGCCGCCAACAACAGGATCAGGAAGACCTTCAGACGTCTGTTGAACATGGGCTCAACCGAGGCGCCGCGTTCGCAGCCGGTGGGCCGGCAGCAGCCCCAACGGACCACGGATCCGTCCCAAAATCCAGTGCAAATACGGTGCCAGCGCCGCCGTGTACATCGCCGTATACGCGGCGTACAAGAACACGTCCACTATACCACGAGGCGCGTTGGGATGGGTCAGTATGAAGTGAATACCCGCCATCAAGTGGACGGCCCACGCGCACGTGAGCGTGACGAACAGGGACGTCAGAGGATGATCCCGGAACATCGAGTCGCGAAGCTGAACGATCAGCGCCGCCACCACGCCGAACCCGAACGCAAACACGCCCAGCCGCCCCGATCCGTACAGATCAATGGAGAACCCCAACAACCACGCGGCGATCATTGCGTCCGGGGATATGGCGTGCAGGGCATAGTGGACGGTGATGATGAGCATCAGGTCGGGGCTGACGTTGTTGATCTGAAGGCGATGGGCCACCGTTGTCTGTAGGACGATGCCGATGCACGCCAGAATGACGAACGAGATCCATCGCATGCGTTGCCCCAAGGCGAGCCCGATGCCGTTGCCACACGGGCGCGGCTACCGATCCGACAGGGACGACTTGACGCGCCGTGTTGGGCTTGACCACTCGTTCCCCGACAGGATCTGAATGATCGCCCTTGCCGCCGCAATCTGGACCCGAGGGTCCTGCGAGTCGATCATCAAGGTTTCGAGCGCACGCAGGGTGCTGTGTGCGCGCATGGCTCCCAGTGCGAGCGCGGCCATCGAACGAACCCGCATGAGCTGGTCCTCGGGGGTTCCGGCACGTGGGTCCGAATTCGGGCTGTTGAACTTCAGGGCGTCCTGGGCGAGTTTCATCCCGTCCTGATGCCCCAAGAGCCCGAGGCCACGGGCCGCCGCCAGTCGCGATTCGACGTGGTCGTCCTCCTGGTTCAGGCGATAGCGGAGCAGTTCGGCGCTCTTCGGCTCGCCGCCGCGACCCAGGGCGACCATCGCCAGGATCCTGATGTCTTCTCGACCGCTGTTGACCTGGGAGGCCACCCGCGCCAGCGCCTTGGGATCCCCGAGCAACAGGCGCGATTCCAGCGCCTGCCACACGACCAGGTGGGCTGGGTCCTTTTGGGCGCGCTTGAGCAGCTTGACGGCGTTGGGCTGACCCAGCAACCCGAACAGCAAGGCCGCGTTAGCGCGGACCTCCTTGTCCTTGTGGTACAGCAGCATTTCGGCCAGCTCGCCCGAGTGTGTCGTGTCGCCCATTCGATGGAGGGCGAAAATGGCGGCCGCCCGGACGCTGTGGTTCTCGTCGCCGAGCCGTTGTGCCACCATGGGCTTGGCGGGCTGGTGTCGGATCCGCCCGAGGGCCACGCACGCGGCGAATCGGACGGCGGGGTTGTCATCGGCCAGGGCCTCGATGAACCAGCCTTCCGCGCCGGTCGGTGCGTCCTCGACCAGCGCCTCGATGGCCTGGCACCGAACCGTGGCGCTGTGGGGGTAGGCGAGGGCCTGTTTGAGATAGGCCATGGCCCGCACTCGCAGGTTGGCCTCGTCGACGGGCGCAGCCCAATCGAGCTCATGGCATCCCAGGACGCTCGGCAATGCGACCAGGGCCCCCACGGTCGCGAGGGCTCGAAGGGAGGAACGGTACCGACCCGATGGGCGCCGGGACGACGTTCCCCTCGCGGCTGGCGCCGACGTATCCTTGTGCGGCTCCCGATCGTCCCGGTTGCCTGGCGATGTCGCCATCGTCATCCGCGAGCCTCGCCGTTCGTCGTAAGTGCCGCCGGGCCGCGCCGCGGCGACAGTAACCGCGCTACGACCGCAGCATCCACGATCATCAGGGCCAACAGCACCGTACAGGCGTGGGCGAACCAGTCGCCCCACCGAGTGTACAGGGAGTGACGCGTATCCGCAAAGATCGTCGAGACGCGGACGCCGACGATGCCGGGCCCGAACAGCCGGTCGCCGTCGGTCACACAGTCATAGACGCGGCCGGCGGGATCCACGAAGCCGCTAATGCCGGTGTTGACGGCCCGCGCGACGCCCACGCGGTTCTCGACGGCCCGAAACACGGAGGCGATCAGGTGCTGGGGCAGCTCGTAGCTGTGGTTGAACCAACCGTCGTTGCTGATATTCAGCAGGAAGTCCACGCGTTTCCGACCGTCCGCGCCCTGGACGAAGCGACGGCAGACGTCGGGGATCGTGTCCTCGTAGCAGATGGGAATGGCAAATCGGTAGGACCGTCCCCCCTGGGAGCGCGCCTGCATCTCGTAGACGGTCAGCTCCGTGCCTTCGGTGAGGGAGTATTCGAAACCGGTCGCGCCCCAGGGGGTGATGCTGTTGAGCCACACGTAGAGCCAGTGGAACCGCGAGTATCTGAAGGGCACGTACTCGCCGAACAGGACGCAGTGGACCTTGTCGTAGCGGGGTTGGACCTGCCGGCCGGTCGGGTCATAGACGTAGGCGCTGTTGTAGCGGTCCAGCTTGGCATGAGGCGGCGGAGGGTCCGGGTCGAACTCGTACCCGTATCCACCGGCCACAATCCAGGCGGGGGGGCGATCGGGCCGGTTGGCGAAGTCCAGGCTCGCGGCGGCCTTCGTCCCCTGCAGCACGTCGATGATGCTCAACGGCAGGAGCATGTCCTTGACGCGACCGCGGGCAAGGCCGCCAAGGACGTCGTCGACCAGGTGTCCGTAGTCCCACCAATCGAAGGACAACCCGACGCGGAACCGTTGCATGGGCTCGAGCTTGGCCAGGCGTTCGGCAGAGGCTCGGTCCATCGCCCGACCGCGGTACCACCGCGCCAGGGCCGCGCGGAGTTTCAACGCCTCCTGCGGATCACCGTT